>JBAUTD010000559.1:0-76666 GCA_049582045.1 Burkholderiales bacterium | reverse complement strand
TTCCTGGGGAGCGGCGAGCCGCCCGCCGCGTTCGCGGCCGATGTCGAGGCAAACGGTTCCGCATACCGCGGATTCAATTTCCTTGCGGGCGATCGGGCGGAACTGTGGTGGGTCTCGAACCGCGGCGGTGGAGCTCGCAGAATCGAGCCGGGGTTGCACGGACTGTCCAATCACCTGCTCGATACGCCCTGGCCGAAGGTAATCATGGGCAAGCAACGCCTTGGGCAGGCGCTCGAGCGCGCGCCCGCCGTCGATCCGTTGCTGGAGCTTCTGGCGGACACGACCGAGGCCGTGGGAGAGGAACTTCCCGACACCGGCATAGGCGCGGCGCGCGAAAGACTGCTGTCGTCCGCGCGCATCGTTTCTCCAGCCTACGGAACGCGCTCTTCGAGCGTGCTGCTGGTCGGCACCGACGGCAGGATACGCTTCGCAGAACGTGCCTACGGGTCCGATGGCGCCGAACTCGACACGCTGCACTACGAATTCACTCTGAGCTAGACGAGGACGCGCCGCATCGTGCGATGCGGTATTCCCGCCTCGAGAAATGCCTCGCCCTCTTCGAGGAACCCGTGCGCCCGGTAGAAGCCCTGGGCATGGGTCTGGGCGGAAAGCACGATTTCAGTGTCGCCGCGGGCCCGTGCGGCCTCGATCAGGCGTGCGAGCAATGCGCCGCCGACGCCGCGGCCGCGCCACTCCTTCAGCACGGCCATGCGACCCACGTGGGAGACGATCCGCGCGCCATGCGCGTGCGCCGGCAGCAGCCGACCGGTGCCGACGACTCGTCCCGCCTCGTCCCGCGCCAGCGCGTGCACGCAGCTCGGATCATGCTCGTCCAGCTCCAGCTCAGCCGGAACGCCCTGCTCTGCCACGAACACGCGTTCGCGCACGCGCATCGCCTCGCCGCGCGCTTCGGGCCAGCCGGATAGCTCGATTCGAATCATGCGATGAAAGTATAATTTCACGTTTTGCCGCGGGATAGCTATGCGCAGTCTCTGGAACGATTCCGAAGCAGCGCGGTATTCAGGCCCGCTCGGCCCGCGGGTCTACACGTCTCGGCTGTTGGGAACGGACCGGACGCTCGTCCTTCACGGCGGGGGAAACACTTCGGTAAAACTGCGCGAGACAAACCTCTTTGGCACGTCTGACGACGTGCTCTATGTGAAAGGCAGCGGATGGGATCTCGAGACGATCGAGGCCGCCGGGTTCACTCCCGTTGCGCTCGATTACGTCCGGCGCCTGGCGCAGCTGTCCGCGCTGTCCGATCCGCAGATGGTCAACGAGTTGAACACGCACACGCTGCGCGCGGGCGCGCCCTCGCCCTCCGTCGAGACGATCCTGCACGCGATCCTGCCGCACGCCTACGTCGACCACACCCACGCCGACGCGGTGCTTTCGATCAGCAACGCGCCGCGCGGCGAGCAGCGCGTGCGAGAGATCTACGGCGACCTGGTCGTGGTCATCCCCTACATCATGGCCGGATTCGATCTCGCGGCCCATTGCGCGCGCGAGTTCGCCACCCACGCGGGCCCGCGGACCATCGGCATGGTGCTGCTGTCGCACGGCGTATTCTCGTTCGGGGCCGACGCCAGGGAGTCCTACGAGCGCATGATCAGGCTCGTGTCGATGGCCGAGGACTATCTCGCGGCGAACAAGGCATGGAACGTGAGCCCGCCAGCGGCGCAGCCGGCGACTGCCTCGCGCGAGGCAATTGCCGGATTGCGGCGTGCGATTTCGGACCTCGCCGGCGCACCCATGATTCTCAAAGTTAACGATTCGCCCAAATTCCTCTCGTTCGCGCAGCACCCGGAGCTCGGCCGCCTTTCGCAGCGCGGGCCGGCAACACCGGATCACGTGATTCGCACCAAGCCTTTGCCAATGCTCGGATTCGACGTGCAGGCATACGCACGCGGCTACCGCGACTATTTCGAGCGCAATGCCGCGCGGGCGAAAGAGAACAAGACCATGCTGGACCCCGCGCCGCGCATGGCGCTGGACCCGACGCTGGGGTTTGCCGCGGCCGGCCGAACGGCACGAGATGCTGCGATCATCGAGGAGCTCTACGACCACACGATCGACGTCATCCTGCGCGCCGAGTTGCTGGGCGGTTGGCAGGCGGTCGGCGAGCGCGACGTCTTCGACATCGAGTACTGGGATCTGGAGCAGGCGAAGCTGCGCAAGGCGGGCGCGCCGCCGCTGTTCGCCGGCGAAGTCGCGCTGGTGACCGGCGCCGCCTCGGGGATCGGAAAGGCCTGCGTCGAGGCGTTCTTGAAGCGAGGTGCGGCCGTCGTGGGACTCGATCGCAACCTTGCAATCGAAACCATGTGGACGCGCCCGGATTTCGCCGGAATTGCCTGCGACGTCACCGACGCGCACGCGGTCGACGCGGCGCTGTGCAATGCCGTGAAGCGTTACGGCGGCATTGACATGCTGGTGCTGAACGCAGGCATCTTTCCTTCGTCGCAGCCGATCCAGGACATCTCGGCTCAGACCTGGCACAGCACAATGGCGATAAATGTCGAAGCCAACCTGAACGTCATGCAGGCGTGCCATGCGCTGATGAAGACCTCGCCGCGCGGTGGACGCATCGTGGTGATCGGCTCCAAGAACGTTCCGGCACCGGGTCCCGGCGCCGCGGCCTATTCGGCCTCCAAGGCCGCGCTCAATCAGTTGGCGCGAGTGGCGGCGCTCGAATGGGGCAAGGACGGCATTCGCGTCAACTCGCTGCATCCCAACGCGGTATACGACACCGCGCTGTGGACCGACGAGCTGCTGGCCGCGCGGGCCGCGGCCTACAAGCTCAGCGTCGAGCAGTACAAGCGCAACAACCTCCTACGGACCGAAGTTGCGTCGAGGGACGTGGCCGAGCTCGCCGCGGAGTTGTGCGGGCCGCTGTTCGCGAAAACCACGGGCGCGCAGATTCCGGTCGACGGCGGCAACGAGCGCGTGGTCTGATGGGCGTCGACACCCTGCGCTGGACCGGCAAGACGCTGGAGCTGCTCGACCAGCGCGCGTTGCCGGAGAAGATCGAATACCTGACTTGCCGTACCGCCGGCGATACGGCGCGCGCGATCCGCGACATGGTAATTCGCGGGGCCCCGGCGATCGGTTGCGCCGCCGCCTTCGGCATTGCGCTCGAGTCCGCGCGTCCCGCGGCGTTGGAGGCGGCGTTCGATGCGCTCGCGCACAGCCGGCCCACCGCGGTGAATCTCTTCTGGGCACTTGCGCGCATGCGCCAGGCAATGGCGCGAGGGGGTGCCTCCGCCCTCGAACACGAAGCGCTCGCCATTTACGAGGAGGATCTCGCGGTCAACCGGGCGATCGGTGCGCGCGGCGCGGCCCTGGTTGCCGACGGCGCACGCATCATGACTCACTGCAACGCGGGGGCGCTCGCGACCGCGGGCCACGGCACCGCGCTCGGCGTGGTGCGCTCGGCGCGCGACCAGGGTAAGCGCATCTCGGTCGTCGCCAATGAAACCCGCCCGTATCTGCAGGGGGCGCGTTTGACGGCCTGGGAAATGGTGCAGGAGCGCATCCCCGTTACGCTGGTGACCGACAACATGGCGGGCTTTCTGATGAACCGCGGTGAAGTCGACATGCTGATCGTAGGCGCCGATCGCATTGCGGCCAACGGCGACGTCGCCAACAAGATCGGGACCTACACGCTGGCGGTTCTCGCCCGGCGACACGGACTGCCGTTCTACGTCGCGGCGCCACTGTCGACCTTCGACCCCGCAATTGCGCAGGGCGCGTCGATCCCGATCGAGGAACGCCCTGCGGACGAGGTGACGGGATACCGCGGATCGCGCTGGGCACCCGAGGGCGTATCGGTGCGAAACCCCGCATTCGACGTTACGCCCGCGGAGCTGGTCACCGGACTTATCACCGAAGTCGAAGTGTTGCGCTCACCATCTCGCGCCACCGTTACGGCCCTGCTGTCCCGCAGGGCTCGCGGCAGCTGACAATCCCGCTCATCGGGCTGTGGGCGCGCTCGCACGGCTTGCCTGTTGATACATGTTCGTATTAAGGTTCTACCTCTAGCAGCAAAACCTGCACAAGACAGGCAGATAATCCCAAAGGAGGAGCTCATGAAGGTTCTATGCTCTAAGACTGCGCGCCTGACAGGCGCAGCGGCCGTCGCGGCTGCGTTAGCGTTTTCCGGCCAGGCCTCGGCGGAAGATACGATCACGCTCGGCTCGGCGATCTCGATCACCGGTAAGTACTCGCAGGAAGGCAAGAACGCCAGCGACGGCTACAACTTCGGCGTCAAGCGCATCAACGAGATGGGCGGCGTCAAGATCAACGGCAAGACCTACAAGCTGGCCGTCAAGTATTACGACGACGAGTCGACTCCCGCCCGTACGGCTCAGCTCCTGGAGCGAATCATCAACCAGGACGGCATCAAGTACATTCTCGGCCCATACGGCTCCGGCCCCACCAAGGCGGCAGCGCCGGTGACCGAGAAGTACAAGATTCCGATGGTTGAGGCTGAAGGAGCGTCGCGCTCACTCTTTACGCAGGGCTATCGCTACATGTTCGCGGCCCTTTCGACGTCCGATCAGTACCTGTCACCGGTCATCGAACTCGCCGCGGAACTGGCTCAGAAGAGCGGCAAGAATCCGAGCGATCTGAAGATCGGGATGGCGTTCGAGAACGACCCGTTCTCCCTCGACGTGCGGCAAGGGGTCGTCGACGAGGCCAAGAAGTACGGCATGAAGATCGTTGTCGACGACAAGATGCCGCGCGACTTGAGCGACATCTCAGCCACGCTCACGAAGGTCAAGGCCCTCAGGCCTGACATCCTCGCGTTTTCGGGACACACGAAAGGTGCAACGACTGCGGCGCGACAAATGAAGGAGCTGGGCGTCAACGCGTCTATCGTCGCCATGACTCACTGTGAATCGGCCAAACTGACTTCCCAGTTCGGCGCGGCGTCCGAGGGCATCCTCTGCCCGACTCAGTGGGCCGAAACGCTCAAGTACAAAGACAACGTGTTCGGTACGGCCATGGACTTCAACAAGGCGTTCCTTGCCGCACACAAGGAGTACAAGATCGTTCCCTACCAGGTTGCGCAAGCCTCGGCGGTCATCGAGATCTGGGCTGACGCGTTCCGCCGGGCGCAGAGCTTCGATACCGAGAAGCTGCGTGATGCGCTCGCTGCGACCGACATGCAAACGTTCTACGGCAACATCAAGTTCAGCGCGGAAGGCAACAACATCGCCAAGCCGATGGTGCTGCGCCAGATCCAGGACGGCAAGTACGTCGTGGTGGCGCCGACCAAGTACGCCTCCGAGCCGGTGGTGTACCCGCGCAAAGCGCCGATGTAAGCGCTCGTTTCGTTGCTTAACGTAGCCTAGGCGCGCCGGCCCTCGCAGGGCCGGCGCGATTGCGTTCATGTGGGACAATCTTCAAATACTCGGCACCGCGCCGGTATTCAACCTTCAACTGTGGCTGAATGGCCTGAGTATCGGGGCGGTATTCGCCCTCGCCGCCTACGGCCTTGCGCTGGTCTGGGGCGTGACGAGCGTCAAGAACCTCGCCCAGGGCGACTTCGTGATGCTGGGCGGCTATCTCGGCTACGAGCTGTCGCGCCACGGCATCCACCCGATCGTGGCGATCGTGCCGGTGGCCGCGCTGATGTTCGGCTACGGCTGGCTCATTTACAAGCTGATCATCCGTCGCGTGATCCAGCTCGACCTGTTCACCTCGTTGCTCGCGACGTTCGGTCTTGCAATCACCATGCAACAGGTGATGAACCTGGTATTCGGCCCCGATGTGCGCACGCTCAAGTCCGGCTTCGGCCGGTTCGAGATGTTCGGCGGCATGGTAGACATTACGCAGATCCGGGTCATTGCGTTCGGGATGTGCGCGGTGCTGGCAGTGGCCATGGTCCTGTTTCTGAGGAAGAGCCGGATGGGTCAGGCGATTCGGGCGACCGCTCAGGATCCGCGCGCGGCACGTGTGCTCGGAGTCAATACAGACCTGGTCTACGCGCTTACGTTCTCGATCAACTCGGCGATTTGCGGCGTGGCGGGAGTGATCATTGCCATGATCTGGGTGATCCAGCCGTTCTACGGCATCGCCTACTCCGTGCGCGCGTTCGTCATCGTGACCGCGGCTGGGTTGGGCAATTTTCCTGCCGTGATCGTGACCGCGCTCGGCCTTGGAGTGGTAGAGCAGTACAGCGGCTTCGTGCTGGGCGCCCAGTTCCAGCAGGCAACCGTCGTCGGCCTGCTGCTGATCATCCTCATCTGGCGCCAAACGCTATTGCGCCGCCACCGGATGGCGCTCCAATGACCCGAAAATCGCTCGCGCTCCACCTCGTCCTGCTTGCCGCCGGAATTGCGGCACCCTTCGCGTTTCCCGCGCATACGGTTCAGTTCGCGATTTTCTGGATTTTCGTGCTGTTCGCGCAGACCTGGGACACGATGGGCGGCCAGATGGGTTACAACTCACTGGGAAATATCACCTTTTTCGGCTTCGGGATGTACATCTGCGCGATCGTGCAGATCGCCCTCGTGTACAACGTCGGCGAATACACCGCCGCCACCGGCGCGATCAAGGTCGATTTCACCGATCAGCAGTACTACACCGGTCTCGCGCTAGGTGTGCTCCTGGCTGCGATCCTGCCAATGATCTTGGCCGCCATCCTGAGCTGGATCCTGTTCGGGTTGCGCGGCCCCTACTTCGCCATAGGCACGCTTGGAGTCGCCATCGCGGCGGCCGAACTCACCAGTGCCTGGGGCTGGGTCGGCGGAGGCAGCGGAATCGCAATGCCAGTGTTCCCGGGCGGCCCCGGGATGCGAGAGAGATTCTTCTACGGCGCATGCATGCTGGCAGCCGTTCTCTGTTACCTGTTCCTACGCTGGCTCTACAGCACGCGCTTCAGCCTGGCGATCAACGCGATCCGAGATGACGAGGACAAGGCTGAGGCGCTTGGACTGCACACCGGACGCTACAAGATGGTTGCGTGGTCCGTGTCGGCATTCTTCCTCGGAATCGCTGGCGCGCTATTCGGAAATATGACGGGATTCATCGAGCCTCTGGAAACCGCCTACCCCACGCTTACTTTCGGGATCTTTATGATCGCGATGGCGTTGCTCGGGGGCAAAGGAACGCTCTGGGGGCCGATCGTCGGTGCCACGCTGTTCTACGCCTTGCGCGAGCTGACCTGGACTTACCTGCTCGGCTGGCAGTACATCGCGCTTGGCGTGCTTATCATCGTCAACGTGGTCTACTTCCAGCAGGGAATCTTGGGATGGTTGCGGGACCGCAAGCCCGAGTGGTTCGGCGTGCGCGTCGAAACCGAGCCCAAGGCTGCCGGCAAGCCATGAGCGAAGCGATCATCGAAGTGCGTAACGTCACCAAAGCGTTCGGTGGCGTGGTCGCCAACCAGAATGTCTCGCTCAAGGTCGAGCCCGGCGGAATCACCGGGCTGATCGGCCCGAACGGTTCGGGCAAGACTACCTTGTTCAACTCGATCGTCGGCCAACATCCGATCGACGCGGGATCGATCCAGTTCGAGGGGCGGGAAATCTCGCATCTCTCGGTGCAGCAGATTGCACGGCTCGGAATGCTGCGCACCTTCCAGCAGACGCGCATTTTCGCGAAGATGGACTGCATCCAGAATTTGCTGATTTCACTACCGCACCGGGAACATGCCTGGCAGAACATGTTCGGACGCTATCCGCGCGAGGTGAGCGATAAAGCCGAACGATTGCTCGAGTTCGTTGGACTCTATTCCAAACGTATGCTGGTCGCCGGTTCGCTGTCCTTCGGTCAGCAGAAGCTGCTCGAGTTCGCAATGGCGCTCATGAACGAACCGAAGGTGCTGCTGCTCGACGAGCCAACGGCCGGGATCAATCCGACCCTGATTAACGGCCTGATCGACCGCCTCAAGCGCGCCAACCAGGAATTCGGCATCACACTGTTCGTGATCGAGCACAACATGCGTGTCATCATGAACCTTGCGAACCATATCTACTGCATGTCTCACGGGGAATTGCTCGCAAGCGGTACGCCGGCGCAGATCCGCGACGATCAGCGTGTGATCGATGCCTACCTGGGAGCGCACTGACGTGGCGAAGGAGACTACGCTTGCCGGGGGCTATCACGAAGGTTCGGTGGACGTCGTCCTGTCCGTCGACGACGTCGCACGCCAGGCCGAGGAACTGCGCTCCGAAATTCCCGAGTCGAATCTGATCGCGCTGGCCGGCAATGAGCCGTTCCTTTCGATCCGGAATCTGCGTGCGGGCTACGGCAACATGGAAATCCTGCACGACTTCACGCTGCACGTCGCACGGGCGCAGTCGCTATGCCTGATCGGGCCAAATGGAGCCGGCAAGTCGACCATACTGCATTCCGTCTACGGATTTACCCGGATCTATGGCGGGGAGATCACCGTCGGACAAGGCAGCGACAAGCGTAACATCACGCACCTCACCTCTGATCGCAAGCTGAAGGAGGCGCGAGTCGCTTACATCCTGCAGGACAAGTCCGTGTTCCCGAACATGACAGTCGAGGAAAATCTGTTAATGGGAGGATACCTGCTGCACTCCCACGCAAAGGCAAAGGCCGCCGCGGAGCGTGTATTCGACAAGTACGATCGCCTGGCTGCGCGCCGACATCACGCCGCCAAGGTCCTCTCGGGCGGCGAGCGGCGCTTGCTCGAGATTTCCCGCGCCCTGGTGATGGAACCCGACGTGCTGCTGGTCGACGAACCGTCGATCGGCCTCGAGCCTCGCTTCATCGACATGGTGTTCGAGATCCTGCACGACCTCCAGCACCGCGAAGGCAAGACCATCCTCATGGTCGAGCAGAACGCGAAGAAAGGCCTCGAGTTCGCCGATCTGGGATACGTGCTTGTCTCCGGTCAGCTGGCGCTGGCCGGCACGGGCGACGACCTGCTGCAGAACCCCGAAGTCGGCCGCCTGTTCCTGGGCGGCTGAGCCCGGAGAGGGCGTTAGCCGCGGATCTCGACCAGCGTGCCCGCCGGCACCAGATCGAAAAGCTCGACGATGTCCTGGTTGCGCATGCGGATGCAGCCGATCGACCCCGGCTTGCCCATCTCAGCCGTATCGGGAGAGCCGTGGATATAGATGTAGCGCCGCATCGTATCCACCTCGCCAAGCCGGTTGAGCCCCGGCTCGCAGCCGGACAACCACAGGATGCGGGTAAGCATCCAGTCCCGCCCGGGATAGCGCGCGTGCAACTCCGGCGTCCAGCGCTCGCCCGTGGGCCGGCGGCGAACGAAAACTGTGTTCTCGGCCTGCCCCGCCCCGATCTTGGCGCGCACGACGTGGCGGCCGCGCGGCGTGCGGAAGCTGCCGTTCTTCTCCCCCACTCCATGCTTCGAGGTGGACACCGCGTAGCGGCGCAGCGCCGCCCCGTCGTCCTCGCGCAAGACGAGGGTCTGTCCCGAGATGTCGATCTCGATCTTCATCGCTGGCGCCTCGCGCCAAAAAACTCGCGCAGCAACGTGCCGCACTCTTCGCCGAGCACTCCACCTTCGACCGTCGCGTGGTGGTTGAGGCGTGCCTCGGCGAACAGATCGATCACGCTTCCCGCGGCGCCGGTCTTCGGGTCCGGCGCGCCGAAGACGACGCGAGCAATGCGCGCGTGGAACATTGCGCCAACGCACATCGCGCAGGGCTCGAGGGTGACGTAGAGCGCAGCGCCGGTCAGGCGGTAGTTTCCTTGCTGACGGCAGGCGGCCCGGATCGCCTCGGTCTCCGCGTGCGAGGTCGCGTCAGCGGCGGAAATCGGCCGGTTCCAGCCCTCGCCGACAATCGTTCCGGCAAGCACGACCACCGCGCCAACCGGTACCTCTCCTTCTGTTCCAGCCCGCTGTGCGAGCTCCAGCGCACGGCGCATGAAAACTGCGTCGTTCATTCCCACTCGATGGTGGCGGGGGGCTTGGAGGAGATATCGTAGGTGACGCGGTTGATGCCGCGCACCTGATTGATGATCCGGTTCGAGACGCGCGCGAGCAGCTCGTGCGGCAGCGCGGCCCAGTCCGCGGTCATGAAGTCCGTGGTTTGCACCGCGCGCAACGCGACGACGTAGTCGTAGGTCCGGCCGTCGCCCATCACGCCGACCGACTTGACCGGCAGGAAGACCGCGAACGCCTGTGCCGTCTTATCGTACCAACCGGCTTGCCTCAGCTCTTCGATAAAGATGGCGTCTGCCTGCTGCAGCAATTCCACGTACTCGCGCTTCACCTCGCCCAGAATCCGGACCCCCAGGCCCGGCCCGGGGAACGGGTGGCGGAAGACCATTTCGTGCGGCAGGTCCAAGGCCAGGCCGAGCTCGCGCACTTCGTCCTTGAACAACTCGCGCAACGGCTCCAGCAGCTTGAGGTGGAGCGTTTCGGGCAATCCGCCCACGTTGTGATGCGACTTGATGCTCGTGGCCTTCTTGGTTTTGGCTCCAGCCGATTCGATCACATCGGGGTAAATCGTTCCCTGCGCGAGCCATTTCGCGTTGCTTATCTTGGCCGCCTCGCGCTGGAATACCTCGATGAAGTGCCGGCCGATAATCCTGCGCTTCTGTTCCGGATCTGAAACGCCCTTCAGTGCAGCGAAGAATTCCTCCGCTGCATCTATGTGAATCACCTTGAGATGCATGTGGCGTGCGAACGTTTCTAGGACCTGAGCTGCCTCGTTCATGCGCAGCAGGCCATGGTCGACGAACACGCAGGTAAGCTGGCTGCCGATCGCCTTGTGAATGAGCGCCGCCGCCACCGAGGAATCGACGCCGCCGGACAGTCCCAGGATTACCTCTTCCTTGCCCACCTGAGCCCGAATCGCCGCAACCGCCTCGCTCACATAGTCCGGCATGTTCCAGTCGCCGGCGCAGCCGCATATGTCGAGCACGAAGCGCTGGAGCACCCGCTTACCCTGGGTCGTGTGGGTGACCTCGGGATGGAACTGCACGCCATAGAAGCGCCGGACTTCGTCCGCCATGCCGGCAATCGGGCAAGCCTCGGTCGAAGCCATCAGCTTGAACCCCTGCGGCAACTCGACGACCTTGTCGCCGTGGCTCATCCAAACCTTCAGCAACCCGTGCCCTTCGGCGTTGCGTAGATCCTCGATGCCCTCCAGAAGCCGCGTATGCCCGCGCGCACGCACCTCCGCGTAGCCGAACTCGCGCACCTTGCCGGCCTCGACCTTACCGCCCAGCTGATGCGCCATCGTTTGCATGCCGTAGCAGATCCCCAGCACCGGAACGCCGAGCTCGAATACGGCCTTGGGCGCCTGGCCGGTAAATTCCTCGTACGCGGACATGTGGCTTCCGGAAAGGATCACTCCCTTGGCGCCGAATTCGCGCACGAAGGCGTCCGAGACGTCGCATGGATGGATTTCGCAGTACACCCGGGCCTCGCGCACCCGGCGCGCGATCAATTGAGTGTACTGAGCGCCGAAATCGAGAATCAGGACCTTGTCGTGCATCCTGCTCTCATTCGACCCGGTAGTTGGGAGCTTCCTTGACGATTTGCACGTCGTGCACGTGCGATTCGCGCACGCCGGCCGAGGTGATCTCGACGAATTGAGCCCGTGTTCGCAGCTCGTCCACCGTTGCGCAGCCGGTGTAGCCCATGCTCGCCCGTACGCCGCCGAGAAGTTGCTGCACGACCCAGATTGCCGTGCCCTTGTAGGGCACCCGGCCTTCCACCCCTTCGGGCACCAGCTTGTCGACGTTCATCTCCGAATCCTGGAAATAGCGGTCGGCGGCGCCTTTCTGCATCGCGCCGAGCGACCCCATTCCCCTGTACGACTTGTAGGAGCGGCCTTGGTAGAGCTCGATTTCGCCCGGCGCCTCCTCGGTGCCGGCGAACAGTGAGCCGAGCATCACGCTGTGCGCCCCTGCGGCGAGGGCCTTCGCGACGTCCCCCGAGTAGCGCACTCCGCCATCCGCGATCAGCGGGATGTCGCTGCCCTTGAGTGCATCCGCCACGTTCTGGATGGCGGTAATCTGCGGAACCCCGACGCCCGCGACGATGCGAGTGGTGCAGATCGAACCGGGGCCGATACCGACCTTGACCCCGTCGGCGCCGTGATCGACCAGCGCCTTGGCGCCGTCTCCCGTGCCGATGTTTCCGCCCACGACCTGAACGGCCGGGAAATTCTTCTTGATCCACTGGACGCGGTCCAGCACCCCCTGCGCGTGTCCGTGCGCGGTGTCCACCACCAGCACGTCGGCGCCCGCCTCGATCAGCAACTCGACGCGCTCTTCCGTGCCCTCTCCGACGCCGACCGCGGCTCCCACTCGCAGCTTTCCGCTTGGATCCTTGCATGCGTTGGGGTTCTCGCTCTCCTTCAGGATGTCTTTGACCGTCACGAGCCCCTTGAGGCGAAAGTCCTCGTCCACAACGAGGACGCGCTCCAGTCGATGCTTGTGCATGAGCTGCATCGCTTCTTCGCGGCTTGCGCCATCGCGTACCGTGATGAGCTTGCGCTGCGGCGTCATGATCGACTTGATTTGCTGGTCCAGCTTCGCCTCGAAGCGCAGATCCCGGTTGGTCACGATGCCCACGACCTTGTCACCCTTGAGGACGGGAAAGCCCGAGATTTTGTGTTGCTTCTGCAGCGCAATCACGTCGCGCACCGTCATTTCGGGCGTGACCGTCATGGGATCGCGCAGTACGCCGGATTCGAACCGCTTGACCTTGGCCACTTCGGCTGCCTGCCCCTTCGGCGGCAGGTTCTTGTGCACGATTCCGATCCCGCCCTCTTGCGCGATCGCGATCGCCAGGCGCGATTCCGTCACGGTATCCATCGCGGCAGACACGAGCGGAATATTCAGCTCGAGCGTACGGGTGAGGCGGGTCCTGAGAGAAACATCGCGCGGCAGAACGCGCGAGTGGGCGGGAAGGAGGAGAACGTCGTCGAAGGTCAGCGCCTTCTGGATGACGCGCATTTAGGCTACCTTTCTCGCAAAAACGCATTATACGCGAGGCCTGCGACGGTCGGCTGCGCCGGCATGGCGGAACTAGTTCACGACCGGGCCAGCCGTTTGACGACCACCGTGAAAGTCGATACCGTCATCGTGTCTGCGGGAGGCTTGGCGTGTGCCGGCCCGGGGACGGGGGCACGAGGAGAGAGCATGAAGCGATGGATATGGATTGCCCTTGCGGCGTTCGCGGTCGGCGCGGCGCATGCCCAGGCGTACAGGTGGGTGGACAGCGGCGGACACGTCGGGTACGGCGATACTCCGCCCGAGGGCGCAACAAAAGTGACGCCCCTGAAGGGCGTTGCACCGCCGGCCGAATCTGCGCCCAGCGCTGAAGCAGGCGGCGGCAAGGGTGCCAAGCGCGGACCGCTGACCCCCGCAGAGCAGGAGCTCGATTTCCGGCGCCGCATGAAGGAAGGGCAGGAAGCCGCAGCCAAGGCGGACCGGGAACGCAAAGCGGCGGAGGAGAAGAAGGTCAATTGCGAAAGCGCGCGGCAGTCGCTGGAAACGCTCCAGAGCGGGCAGCGGATCATGCGGATCGACAGCAAGGGCGAGCGCTACTTTATCGACGATGCCCAGAGAGCGCAGGACACCGCCCGGGCACGCGAGGCCGTAAGCCAGTGGTGCAACTAGCCGGCTAGCGCCGGCGCTTCGCGGCGCGCCGACGGCGAGACGATTTCGGGTCAGCGATGAGCGCGCGATAGATTTCGACCCGGTCGTCCTGGCGCAGCCGCTGATGCATCCGTACACGACGGCCGAATATCCCGACCACCTGGCGGGAGAGGTCGATTTCCGGGTGATGAGCGCAGATGCCGGAAGCTTCGAGCGCATCGGCTACCGTAGAGCCCGGCGCCAGGCCGACGACCAGCACGTGCTGGTCGTCTGGCAGCGCGTAGACGACCTCAATTCGGAGCTTTTCCATAGAGCTGCTCGGCCCGGCGGCTGAAGGCATTTACCATGGTGTCTGCAATTTGGTCGAACAGCGGCTCAAGCGCCTTGCCCAGCACCTTGCTCGAAAACTCGTACTCCATCGAGAATTCTATCCGCGCCGCGTGCTCGTCCAGCGGGCTGAAACGCCAGGCGGCCGCGAATCGCCTGAATGGTCCTTCCACCAGTCGCAGATCTATCCCCTCGCCCGGGCGATTGGCGTTCTCGGTCGTGAACGATTGCCTGATGCCGCGCATGCCGACGGTGAGCGTCGCCACGGTGCGGCCCGGGCTGCGTTGGATCACCGTCGTGCCGCGACACCAGGGCAGGAACTCGGGGTAGGATTCGATATCTTCGACGAGCGAATAGATCGCTGCCGCGGGATGCTCGACGATCGCTGACCGCACCACGCGCTTCAAGGCTCCGTCCGCTCCGCTGTTAGAATCAGCGCCCGCCCCGGCCAACTCTCATGTCGATTGCTCAGAACCGAAAGGCCTTTCACGACTATTTCATCGAGGAGCGCTACGAGGCGGGTCTTGTCCTGGAAGGATGGGAGGTCAAGGCGATTCGAGCGGGCCGGGTGCAGCTCGGGGATGCCTACGTGCTCGTGCGCAACGGGGCGCTGTGGCTGGTAGGGGCGCACATCAGTCCGCTGCCCACTGTTTCTACGCACTTCGTGCCCGATCCGACGCGTAGCCGCAAATTGCTCATGCACGCGGAAGAAGTCCAGCGCCTTATCGGCAAGGTGGAGCAGCGCGGCTACACCCTGATTCCGCTGGACATGCATTACAAGAAAGGCCGAATCAAGCTCGAGGTCGCGTTGGGGCGCGGCAAGCTCAAGCATGACAAGCGCGCCGCAGAGCGCGACCGCGAATGGGAGCGCGACAAGCAGAGGCTGCTGCGCAGCCGCTCGTGAGGCAGCCTCTGCTCAAGCGCTGGTCGGCCGAACTTTCTCCGGCACGTTTGCCGAATCGTGCCGCTCCGCAAGAGAAAGCCAAGTGGATACCACGGTATCCGGATTCAGCGAGAGGCTTTCGATTCCCTCCTCCATCAGCCAGCGCGCAAGGTCCGGGTGATCCGACGGCCCTTGCCCGCAAATGCCGACGTACTTTCCCTGCTTGCGGCAGGCGCGTATGGCCATCGACAGCATCGCCTTCACCGCCGGGTCGCGCTCGTCGAAGATTTCCGCTACCAATCCGGAGTCGCGGTCAAGACCGAGCGTGAGCTGCGTCATGTCGTTCGATCCGATCGAGAATCCGTCGAAATATTCCAGGAACTGCTCGGCCAGGACGGAGTTCGACGGCAGCTCACACATCATAACGATCCGCAGCCCGTTCACGCCGCGCTCGAGCCCGTTCGCCGCAAGCAGGTTGATTACCTGCCTAGCCTCGTTCAACGTACGCACAAAAGGCACCATAAGCTCCACGTTGGTCAGGCCGACTTCGTCACGGACTTTGCGCATCGCCGCGCATTCGAGCTCGAAGCACTCGCGGAAAGTGGACGCGACATAGCGCGACGCGCCGCGAAAGCCGAGCATCGGGTTTTCTTCGTCCGGCTCATAGCGCTCGCCGCCGATCAGCTTCTTGTACTCGTTGGACTTGAAATCGGACAGACGCACGATTACCGGCTTGGGCCAGAACGCGGCGGCGATCGTCGCCACGCCTTCGACCAGCTTTTCGCTGAAGAATGTTTTCGGATCACGGTAACCCCGCGCTGCGGTTTCCACTTTCGCCTTCAGATCCGCCGGCAGGTCCGGATATTCCAGACAAGCGCGCGGATGAACGCCGATTTCATTGTTGATCACGAATTCGAGCCTGGCCAGCCCGACGCCAGCGCTCGGTAGCTGTGCGAAATCGAATGCGAGCTGCGGATTGCCCACGTTCATCGCGATCTTCACCGGGATTATGGGCATTTCTCCCAGCTCGGTGTTCGATACCTCGAATGGCAGCGCGCCGTCGTACACGTTGCCGGTATCGCCCTCGGCGCAGGATACAGTGATCTCCTTGCCGGCCTTGAGACGTTCCGTTGCGTCGCCGCATCCGACCACCGCCGGGATGCCCAGCTCGCGCGCAATGATCGCCGCGTGGCAGGTCCGCCCGCCGCGATTGGTTACAATGGCGGAAGCGAGCTTCATCACGGGTTCCCAATTGGGATCCGTCATGTCGGTCACCAGCACGTCACCCTTCTTGACCAGCGACATCTTCGACGCGTCCGCGACAATGCGCACCGCGCCGACGCCGATCTTGTGCCCGATGGCGCGTCCGCTAATCAGGACCTTGGAGCGACCCTTGAGGGTATAACGCTCATTCGCGGCCCCTTTGCGCGACCTTACGGTCTCCGGCCGCGACTGCAGTACATAGAGCTTCCCGTCCGTCCCGTCCCGAGCCCACTCGATATCCATCGGCCTGCCGTAGTGCTTTTCGATCGCCACCGCATAGCGCGCCAGCTGAAGCACATCCTCATCTTCGAGCGAGAAGCGGTTGCGGTCGGCCTCGGGCACTTCCACCACCTTCGTGGAACGTCCCGCCGTGTCGGCGTCCGCGAACACCATTTTCTGCCGCTTGGAGCCGAGTCCACGCCGGACGATGGCCGGCCGGCCTTTCGCCAGCATCGGCTTGTGGACGTAGAACTCGTCCGGATTCACGGCGCCCTGAACCACCATCTCTCCCAGACCATAGGAGCTGGTGATGAAGACGACGCCGGGGAACCCGGACTCGGTGTCGAGCGTGAACATCACCCCGCTTGCCGCCAAATCGCTGCGGACCATTTGCTGCACGGCGGCCGACAAGGCCACCTCCACATCGGCGAAGCCGTGATGAACGCGATAGGAAATCGCGCGATCGTTGTACAGTGAAGCGAACACCTGCCGGATTGCATCCAGTACGTTGTCGATGCCGCGAACGTTCAGAAATGTCTCCTGCTGCCCCGCGAATGATGCGTCAGGCAAGTCCTCGGCCGTCGCAGAGGACCGTACCGCAAAAGATGTATTACCTGAGGTATTTTCTGTAAGGTCTTGATAATAGGATCTAATAGACCGTTCGATCGGAGTAGGGAAAGGGGCTGATTCAATCCAGGAACGAACTTCGGCGCCACACTTCGCGAGCGCTTCGACGTTGGTCGGATCGAGTTTCTTGAGGCGCTCAGCGATGCGCCGGTCAAGTCCGCTGGCGGCGAGAAACTCCCGATATGCCTGCGCGGTGGTGGCGAAGCCGCCCGGGACCATGATTCCAGCCTGCGCGAGGCCGCCAATCATCTCCCCAAGCGAAGCGTTCTTGCCGCCGACCTGATCCAGGTCGGTCATTCGCAGGTCTTTCAGCCAAGCTATGTACACGATCTCGCTCCCTCGTGG
Organism: Burkholderiales bacterium; assembly: GCA_049582045.1. Taxonomy (GTDB): domain Bacteria; phylum Pseudomonadota; class Gammaproteobacteria; order Burkholderiales; family SG8-39; genus DAHVFK01. Next base: position 59,442 of record JBAUTD010000559.1, on the reverse strand, counting down.
TTGCCGCTCACGGGTAAAGTGCCTATTTTATCGACTCGCTCCATGCCGCGCAGCACAAACTGCGCCGCCCCACCCTCGCAATGACCGCCAGACGCACCGTATTCTTCGTTTCCGACGGAACCGGCATTACCGCCCAGATGCTGGGGCACAGCCTGCTAACGCAGTTCGAGGGCACCGAGTTCGATCAGGTCACCCTGTCGTTCATCGACAGCGCAGACAAGGCGCAAGAGTGCCTCGCGCGCATCGAGCAGGAAGCGTCCAAGGGCAATGGACAACCGATCGTGTTTTCGACCTTGGTCAACAACGACGTACGCGAAGTGCTGCGCAAGGCCAACGCGCTTTACCTTGATTTCTTCGAAACCTTTATCGGCCCGCTGGAGGCGGGACTGGGGCTGCCCTCGAGTCACACCATCGGTCGCTCGCACAGTGCCAGTAATAACCAGAACTACTACGACCGCATCGAGGCGATAAACTACGCCATGGCGCACGACGATGGCGCCACCGAAAAGGAAATCGACCAAGCCGATTTGATCCTGGTTGGTGTTTCCCGCAGCGGCAAGACCCCCACGTGCCTGTATCTTGCGCTGCAGTTTGGCGTAAAGGCCGCCAATTATCCGCTCATTCCGGAAGACTTTGACCGCAAGCAACTGCCGCGCGCGCTGCGCAGCCGCAAGTCCAAGCTGTTCGGGCTGAGCATTGCGCCCGAGCGGCTGACGGAAATCCGGGGATCACGTCGACCGAACAGCAAGTATGCCGACCTGGAAAACTGCCGCTACGAGGTGGAGCAAGCCAAGATCCTCATGCACCGCGAAGGCATTCGCTGGATAGACTCGACCGCAAAATCAATCGAGGAGATCGCGACCACGATTCTGCGCGAGCTCAGAATGGAGCGGCATCTCTACTGAGTTGACGCCGGGCCTCGTACAAGCAGATCGCAGCCGCGGCCGCGACGTTCAGCGACTCGGCCTCGGCTGCGATCGGGATCGTTATGCGATGGGCCGCGTTCGCCGCCAGCGCTTCGCTTACGCCCTGCCCTTCGCTGCCGAAAATCCACCCCAGGCGGCCACGCAAATTCAGCTCGTGCACGGGGATCCCGCCGCGCGTGACAGCGCAGACCGTCTTGCCGCCGAAGCGCTCGATCGCCGCGACAAGGTCTTCCCCTTCGAGCACGTCCAGAGCGAAGTGCCCTCCCATTCCCGCGCGTAGCGCCTTTGGCGACCACGCGTCTGCGCATCCCCTGGACAGCACCACATTCTCTGCGCCGAAGGCCGCTGCGCTGCGGATAATTGTTCCCACGTTGCCCGAGTCCTGTATGCCCTCCAGAAAGACGCAGCCGGTCGACTCCTCGAGCCGCTTCGCGCCCGCGCGGATCCCGATCTCGGCCGCAATGCCCGTCGGCGCCTCGGCATCCGCGATAGAGCGGAAAAGGGAATCCGACAGCAGCACGGGCTCGATCGCTGCGCGCTGAACCAGCTGCGCCACCTCGATCCGCCGCATAGCGCCTTCGCTGACCAATATCGCCTTGGGGCGTCCTCCCTGGTCGAGATAGGCCGCTACCAGGTGCGGGCCCTCGATAAGCGCGCAGCACTCGCTGCGTCGTATGCGCGCATCGCGTACCAGCCGCTGCCACCGGCGCACCCGCGGATTCGCGCGCGAACGCAGACCGGTCATTCGAGCAACTGGCGCACCGGGGAGAACGAGCGGCGATAGATCTCGCATACACCGAAGCGCCTTAGCAGGGCGAGATGCTCGCGCGTGGGGTAGCCCTTGTGTCGGTCGAGCCCGTACTGCGGGTAGCTCAAGTGCAAACGGCGCATCTCGGCGTCACGCTCTGTCTTGGCGAGGATCGACGCGGCGGAGATGACCGGATGCAGCCGATCGCCGCCGATGATCGCCCGGACCCTGGAGATCGAAAGCCTCGGGCAGTGGTCACCGTCTATCCAGGCTTCCTCGGCAGGCTGGGCCAGCCCTTCGACCGCTCGCGTCATGGCCAGCAAAGTCGCCTGAAGGATATTCATGTTGTCTATTTCCTCGACGCTCGCGCTGGCGACGGACCAGGCACTGGCGCGGGCCCGGATCTCGTGCGCCAGCTCCTCCCTGCGTGCCGGCGCGAGCAGCTTGGAGTCGGCCAGGCCTTCGATTGGCCGTTTCGGATCGAGAATGACCGCCGCGGCATAAACCGGCCCGGCGATCGGACCTCGTCCGGCCTCGTCCACGCCGCATACGCGGGGACTAGGCATGGGTTGAGTCGAGCACGCGAAGCACCGTGTCTGCCGCCTTCTGGGCTGTATTCTGGCGCAAGTCCAGATGAATCTCCCGAAAGCGAGCGACTTGGCCACGGCGCCGATCGGCGTCGTGCATCAGCTCGGTAAGCGCGGAGCTGAGCGCGCCAGGCGTGGCGCGATTCTGCAGGAACTCGGCGACCAAGGCCTCGTTCGCGAGAATGTTTGGCAGGCTGACAAAGGGTAGGCGAATCATATGACGCATCAGCGCCCACGTGACCGGCGACATACGGTAAGCGACGACCATCGGCGTCTTGAACAAGGCCGCTTCGAGCGAAGCTGTGCCGCTGGCTACCAGGGCGATATCGGCGGCAGCGAGCGCTTCATGAGAATGACCAAACAAGATCGTAAGCGGCAGCTCGCCGCCGGCATGGTGTCCGATTGCCGCTTCGAACAGCTCCCGCGTATCGCGCGAAACCATAGGGCAAATGAAGTGGATATCCTTGAATTCCTCGTACAGGCGGCGGGCCGTCTTGACGAACGTCTCGGCCATGTAATGCAGTTCGGATTTTCGGCTGCCCGGCAACAGTGCAATTATGGGATGCCGCATCGGCAGCCTAAGCTGCGATCGCGCCTCGTCTTTGTTCACATCCAGCGGAATCAGATCCGCCAATGGATGTCCGACGTAGGTGACCGGAACGCCCGCCTTCTCATACAGCGGTGCTTCGAACGGGAACAAGGTCAGCATGTGGGAAACGGACGCCGAGATCTTGCCCATGCGGCCCGCCCGCCAGGCCCAAATCGAAGGACTGACGTAGTGCACGGTAGGAATTCCCGCGCTCTTGAGGTTTCGTTCGAGATCCAGATTGAAGTCCGGCGCATCGACTCCAATGAAGACAGACGGTCGAGCTTCGATCAGACGCGCGGAGAGCTGCCTGCGGATGCCGCTGATCTCGCGATAGTGCCTCAGCACTTCCGCATAGCCTCGCACCGACAGCTTCTCCATGGGATAAAACGAGTCGAATCCCTCCGCCTGCATCTTTGGTCCGCCGATCCCGGCGAAGCGCAGCCCCGGTCGCCGCTCGGTGAGCGCGGCGATCAAATGCGCGCCGAGCAGGTCGCCGGATGCCTCGCCGGCGACCATCGCGACCGCTAGCCGCTCGGACACGGCTTAGCGGATGATGCCGCGCACGGAGCGCGCGAGGAAATCGAGGATCGGCCGCACTGCACCGCACCCCCCGGCGAGTCCTTCCAGTTCGCGTCGAGCGTCTTGCAGGCTCAGCCCGGATCGGAAAAGCGCACGATAAGCGAGTTTCAGCGTGGCAATGGTATCCGCATCGAACCCTCGCCGCCGCAAGCCTTCGCTGTTGATGCCGTAAGGCTTCGCCATGTTGCCCGCGGCCGTGACGTACGGCGGCAGGTCCTGTGACAGGTAGGTTCCCATACCGGTGAAGCTATGGGCGCCGATGCGCACGAACTGGTGGACAAGCGTCATCCCGCCGAGAATTGCCCAGTCCTCGACATGAACGTGCCCCGCGAGACCGCAGTAGTTGGCGAATATGGTGTGGCTGCCGATCTGGCAGTCGTGCGCAAAATGCACATATGCCATGATCCAGTTGTCGTTCCCGATCCTGGTCACGCCCGCGTCCTGCGCCGTGCCGCGGTTGATCGTCACGTATTCTCGAATCGTGTTGCCGTCGCCAATCTCGACCGCGGTGTCTTCGCCGGCGTATTTCTTGTCCTGGGGTGCCGCGCCAATCGAAGCAAAGGGGAAGATGCGATTGTTGCGTCCGATACGAGTCTGTCCTTCGATCAAGACGTTCGAACCGATGTGCGTTCCCGCCGCGATCTCGACCTGAGAGCCGATGATCGCGAAGGGGCCCACCGACACGTCCGGCGCCAGCATGGCCTCCGGATGAACGATTGCCGACGGGTGGATCATGCGCCCTCGGCTGCGAAGGTGCGCCCGGTGCAGAGAATCTCGGCCTCCGCCACGATCGTGCCATCTACCCTGGCAGCGCAGGAGAACTTCCAGATGCTGCGCTTGCTGCCGATGATCGCAACCTCGATTTCCAGCTGGTCTCCGGGAACCACGGGTTTGCGAAACCGCGCCTTGTCGATTCCTGCGTAGTAGTACAACCCGTCCTCTCCCGGTTGCTCCCCCACTGTGCGGAACACCAGGATCGCCGCGGCCTGCGCCATCGCCTCCAGGATCAGCACCCCCGGCATGATCGGACGGCCCGGGAAATGGCCAGGGAAATAGGGTTCATTGACCGATACGTTCTTCAGCGCGACGATCCGCTTTCCTGGCTCGCATTCGGCGACCCGGTCTACCATCAGCAGGGGAAAGCGCTGCGGCAGGTGTTTGAGTACGTCGTAAACGTCCATCTCAGCCATTTTTGTCCTTTGTCCCGAGAAGCTTCTCTAATACACGAACACGGTCTGCGAGATCGGAAAGGTGGCGCAGCCACACGGCGTTGCGCACCCAGGAGTCGTTGCGGTCGAACGGGAATACGCCCGTATAGGTACCTGGCTCGTTGATGGAGCGGGAGATCAGTGTGCCTGCCGATATGTTGACTCGGTCGGCGAGCTTGAGATGCCCAAGGATCACCGCTGCCCCGCCGATCGTGCAGTGTCGACCGATGCTGGCGCTGCCCGCAATGCCGACGCAACCCGCGATCGCAGTATGACTACCGATGCGCACGTTGTGCCCGACCTGAACCTGGTTATCGAGCTTCACCCCGTCCTCGACGATGGTATCGTCAATCGCGCCCCGGTCTATGGTGGTATTGGCTCCGATCTCGACGTCGTCGCCGATGATAACCCGCCCGATTTGGGGAATCTTGATCCACTCGCCTCCGTCTTCAGCGACGCCGAAGCCATCCGCGCCGATCACCGCACCGGAGTGGATGATCGCACGCCGTCCGATCCGGCACTCGTGGTAGACGACGACAGAGGGATACATCTTGCTGCCTTCGCCGATCGAAGTGCCGCGCCCGACATGGCAACCAGCCCCGATCCAAACGCCTTCACCGATGCTCGCTTCGTCCTCGACGACTGCGCCGGCGTCGATCCGCGCCGACGCAGCCACGCGCGCGGCGGGCGACACGTTTGCAGTCGGATGTCGCCCGGGCTGCGGCGCCGAGGACGGATTGAACATTTGCGACACGCGAGCGAAATACGCGTATGGGTTCTCGCAGATGATGCGCGGAATTCCGGTAAGGCTCTGCGCGCCTTGGCCAAGAACGACGGCTCCCGCGCGCGTTGCCGCGAGCTTGCCCTTGTGCCGTGAATGCGAGAAGAACGTGATCTGATCCGCTCCCGCATGCTCCAGAGAGCCGACCTGTCGGATCAGGGTATCCGGATTGCCGACCACGCGGCCGCCGAGGCGCGAGGCGATCTCCGCGAGCGTGTAGGGCACCGGCATATCACTTCGCGGGTGGCTTGCCCTCCAGCGCCTTGATAACCTTGTCGGTTATATCGATGCGCGGATTGACGTAAACGCCATCCTGCAGGATGGCGTCGTAGTTCTCACGCTCCGCGATCTGCCGAATGACACGGTTCGCCTTATCGAGGAGCTGTGCCATCTCCTCGTTTCGGCGCTGATTCACTTCGTCGCGGAAATCCCGGTCTCTGCGCTGCAGCTCTCGATTGAGCTCGTTGAACTCGCGTTCCTTGTTGCGGCGCTGCGCGTCGGACATCGTTACCGCGTTTTTTTCCAGATCGCTCTGCATCTTCTTGAGCTGATCCGCGAGTTTCTGCAAATCCTGCTGCTTCTTGGCGAATTCGTTCTCCAGCCTCTTGGAAGCCTGCGCCGCTGGCGCTGAGTCGCGCAAGATCCGCTCGGTGTTGACGAAGCCGATCTTGGTTTGCGCGTTTGCCGAAGCCGGCACAAAAGCCGCCAGAACGACAGCGGCGGCAAGAACCCTGGGAAACCGCATGATTGTCATATCCGCTTCGAAGTCAGAAGGCAGTGCCAAAGGTGAATTGTAACCTCTGCACGTTGTCGCCCGGCTTCCTGTTGAGCGGAATGCCCAGAGACAGGCGCAGGGGGCCGAACGGAGAACTCCAGTTGAGGCCCAGGCCAGTCGAGTAGCGCAGTGCGCTAAGCGAGACTTTCTCGCCTTCCCCGTAGACCTGGCCGGCATCCAGGAACGCGCTGAGGCGGAGAGACTTGTCATTCTGGGCCCCTGGCATGGGAAACAGGATCTCGGCGGTACCTACCACCTCGCGGCTGCCGCCGAGCGCATTGTTCAAGGGGTCTCTCGGACCGAGCGAGTAGGTTGCGTAGCCCCGTACCGTATCCGGCCCGCCGGCGTAGTAGTTCTTGAAGAACGGCAGCGGCTTGTTTCCCATACCTCCTGCGTAGCCGAGCGTTCCGGCCAGACGCAACGTGTACTGTCGGCTAAGCGGCTTCAACCACTGGTGCGCGAAGTTGAGTTTGTAGTATTCCAAATCCCCCGCGCCAAGCTCGAGACTCACGCGCGAGAGAACACCTGAGGTCGGGATGATCACGCTATCGCGAGTATCGTGCGCCCACCCCAAGGTCGTTGCGCCATAGGTGTATTTATCGCCGAACTTGGTGGCAAAGTCCGTGTACACAAAGGGACTGTTCGAGTACGTGGTCAGCTTCACGTCCTCCGCATTGAATCCAATGCTTACGGAATCCGCCTCGCTTAGCGGGTAACCGAACTTGATTCCCGCTCCGAGCGTCTTGGTCTGGTAGGCGCCGACAAGAAGCGTGGAAGCGTCCACGTCCCGCTTGTAGATGTCGAACCCCTGACTGATCCCGTCGACCGTGTAGTACGGGTTGACGTACGACAGCGAGTAGGTCTTGTTCACGCTGCCGCTGTTTACCTGGAGGGAGAGATATTTTCCACTGCCGAAGACGTTGGGCTGGGTGATCGATGCGGAAATGATGATTTTGTCCACGCTCGAAAAGCCCGCCCCGAGCAGCAGCGCCCCGGTGGGCTTCTCCTGCACCGTGAAATCCACATCGACCTGATCCGAGCTGCCCTGCACCGGCTGGGTGTCTACCGTGACATCCGAGAAGTACCCTGTGCGGTCGATGCGTCGGCGCGAGAGCTGAATCTTGGCGGCATCGTAGTAGGCGCCTTCGAGTTGCCGCATCTCGCGTCGCACGACTTCATCACGCGTTCGCGTATTGCCATTGACCAGGATTCTGCGCACGTAGACTCGCCGACCGGGATCGACCAAGATCGTGAACGCTACGGTGCGCTTGGCTTTATCGATCTGAGGCACGGCATTGGCGTTCGCGAACGCGTAGCCGTCGTTGCCGAGCCGCTCGGTGATCGCCTTGGTGGTCTCGGTCAACTTGGCGCGCGAAAATACGTCGCCCGGCTTGATCTTGATGAGCTTCCGCAGTTCGGCTTCCGGCACGAGCATCTGTCCGGCCAGCTTCACATCCGAGACCGTGTATTTGTCCCCTTCCGTGACATTCACTGTTATATAGATGTCCCGCTTGTCGGGCGTTATCGAGACCTGGGTTGAATCGATATTGAAGTCCAGATAGCCGCGATCTAGATAGAAGGAGCGCAGAGTCTCCAGGTCGCCCGCCAGGCGCTGGCGGGAATACTGGTCGTTCTTGGTGTACCAGGTCAGCCATCCCGGTGTGCGCAGTACGAAAAGCCCCAGCAGTTCCTTTTCCGGAAACGCGTGCGCCCCGACGATATTGATTGAGCGGATCTTCGCGACATCGCCTTCGGTGACCGCAATATTGATCCCCACGCGATTTCGTTCTAGCGGGGTAACCGTGGTCTGGACCTGTGCCGCATAGCGCCCTTTGGAGAGGTACTGGCGCTTGAGCTCTTGTTCCGCCTTGTCGAGCACTGCCCGGTCAAATATCCGCCCTTCGGCCAGCCCCTGCTCCCGGAGCACCTTCTTCAACGCTTCGGCGCTGAATTCCTTCACCCCGGAAAAATCGATTTGCGCAATCGCTGGACGCTCCTGGACTACGACTACCAGGACGTCCTTGTCCACCTCCAGCCGCACGTCCTTGAAGAACCCGGTAGCGAACAGCGCCCGCAACGCCTGCTGGGCCTTCGCCTCGGTCATGGTTTCGCCCACTTTGACGGGCAGGTAGCTGAATACTGTCCCAGGCTCGGTGCGTTGGAGCCCCTCGAGACGGATGTCCTTGATTACGAACGGGCTGAACGTCTGAGCCGCAACGCTCATGGCAAACGCGAACAAGCCGCTACCGAGCGCGCGGAGTAGTCCTTTGCGCATCGATCAGCCGGAGAGCAGGCGAGTCAGGTCGTTGTAGAACGCAAAGGCCATCATGACCAGAAGTAGCGTCAGCCCAACGCGCTGACCGAGTTCCATCGCGCGATCTGAAACAGGGCTGCCCTTGATTAACTCGACCGTATAGTACATCAAGTGTCCACCATCGAGCAGCGGGATCGGGAGCAGATTCAGAACACCGAGACTGATGCTGATCAGGGCGAGAAAATTGACATACGGGATCCAACCCAATTGCGCGGATTGCCCGGCGAAATCGGCGATGGTCACGGGGCCTGACAAGTGCCGCCAGGACACCTCGCCGAGCAACATCTTCCCGATCATCCTCAAGCTGAAGACGGCAATGTCGTATGTCTTGCCTGCACCTTTGACCAAACTTTCCCAGGGTCCATAGTGGACGCGCACCAGCATGCGGTCGGCGTGAGAGGCGGGAATAAACGGTGCCGCACCGATGCGACCGATCTTCTCGCCGTTCAGCTCGACCAACTCCGGGCGCACTTCAAGCCTGAGATTCGTGTCGCCGCGAAGCACATCAAGCCTAAGTGTCTTTTCCGGATTCGCACGTATCAGGCCCACAAGACCCTCCCACGTCGACACGGGCGCGCCGTCCACCCGGGTGATGCGGTCTCCTGCCGCAAGTCCAGCGTGTTCTGCAGGACTGCCCGAAACGAGTCTTCCGAGCACCGGCGCAAGCGACGGCCGGAACAGCTGCAGCCCCAGGCGTGCGAGAAGGTCGCCTTCGACTTCTTTGTCGGTTACGGCGCGAAGGTCAAGCGTCAGCACCGATATGTTCCGATGCTCATCGATGGCCTCGACCGAGAGCACCTCGTGCTGCAAGGCGGCCTCGAGCACACGCCACCTGACCTCCCCCCAAGTTCTCACAGGCTTGTTGTCGATTGCGCGCAGCGTCTCCCCGGCGCGGAAACCTGCTTGTGCCGCAAGCGTGCCCGCTGGAGGTTGCGCGATGACCGGGCGTACCTCGGGTAGGCCATGCATAAACAGGCCGGCGTAGACAAGCACGGCAAATATGAAATTGAACACCGGCCCCGCGGCGACCACGAGGAAGCGTTTCCACACGTTCTGCCGATTGAACGCCCGAGTCAGGTCCGCTTGCGCTACGAAACCTTCGCGTTCATCCAGCATCTTCACGTAGCCGCCGAAAGGAATAGCTGCGATTGTCCATTCCGTGCCGTCGCGGCCGCGGCGCCACGTTGCGATCGGCTTGCCGAAACCGACGGAAAACCGCAGCACTTTGATGTCGCACAGTCGCGCGGCCAGGTAATGCCCGTACTCGTGGACGACGATAAGAATGCCCAGCGCAACAACAAACGCTACTACGGTGTGCAGAAGACTCATGCGGCTCGACCCATGATGCGCGCAACGATTGACGATGCCGCCGCGCGCGCGCGTGCGTCGGCGTCGAGGACGCTCGCCAGATCGCTGGCGGGGCCTGCCGGCACCGATTCGAGCGCAGCCCGAACCACCTCCGGAATTCGTGTAAAGCGTAGCCGCCCCGCCAAGAACGACTCGACTGCGATTTCGTTCGCTGCATTCAGCACCGCCGCGGCGCTTCCTCCGGCGCGCAGCGCCGCATAGGCGAGCGAAAGGCACGGGAATCTTTCGAGATCGGGCCGTTCGAAAGAAAGTTGGCCGATCGCGCCCAGGTCAAGTGGCGTCGCACCCGAAACGATCCGATCCGGGAACCCGAGCGCGTGCGCGATCGGAACACGCATGTCCGGATTGGAAAGCTGGGCGATCATCGAGCCGTCCACGTATTCGACCAGCGAGTGCACGATGCTCTGGGGATGGATGACGACCTCGATCTGCTCGGGCTCCATGTCGAACAGCCAGCGCGCCTCGATGACCTCCAGTCCCTTGTTCATCATGGTGGCCGAATCGACGGATATCTTACGGCCCATCACCCAGTTGGGATGAGCGCACGCTTCGTCGGGCGTAACTGCCGCGAGCCTATCGAGCGGAACGGAACGGAATGGCCCGCCCGATGCGGTAAGCAGGATTCTGCGCACCGCCGATAGCACAGGCCTTGCGTGTACCCCATGCGGCAGGCACTGGAACACGGCATTGTGCTCGCTGTCGATCGGCAGCAATTCCGCACCTGCGTCGCGCACCGCGCTCATGAACAGAGGTCCAGCCATGACAAGCGCTTCCTTGTTGGCGAGCAATACGCGCTTTCCCGCGGTCGCGGCCGCGAGAGTCGGCGCCAGACCTGCAGCGCCGACTATGGCGGCCATCACCACATCCGAGCCTGCACTGGACGCGATCTCCTCCAGGGCCCTGCGGCCAAAGAGCAGCTCGCAGCGGCAACCGGCCTCGGAAAAGCGCGTTCTGACAAGCGGACTGTCTTCAAGTCCTGAAAGAACGGCGTAGCGTGGCTGGTGTCGGACGCAAAGCTCGCGCAACGCGTCCGCGGATCGATGGGCGGTGAGTGCAAGTATCGAATATCTGTCGCCATGGCGAGCTACCACGTCGAGCGTGCTCGCGCCGACAGACCCGGTGGCGCCCAGCACGGTAAGCCCCAGCGGGCCCCGGTCTCGCTCCGTTCTCGGTGCGGTTACGCTCACGTCCTTGTCATCCAGTACAGCAGTAACGCGGCGATCGGAAGCACGGCTGTCGCGCTATCGATCCTGTCCAGCACGCCTCCATGGCCCGGAAGCAGCGAGCCGCTATCCTTAACCGACGCCTGCCGCTTGAGCGCCGACTCGAACAGGTCGCCGAGAACGCTCGCAAGCAACAGTAGCTCGGCACCCGCCAGATAGACCAGCCAGACTGCACCGCGCACGCGCTCCCCAAGCTGCGGGATCAGCAACGCGCAAATGATAGCGTAGGCTGCCGTCGCCAAGGCAGCGCCGGCTACCCCCTCCCAGGTCTTTCCGGGGCTGATGGTGGGCGCGAGCTTGTGCCGACCCATCGCCCGCCCAGTAAAGTATGCCGCGCTGTCCGAGACCCAAACCAAGCCTAGCGCCAGCAGCAATAGCGTACGCGGCATTGAAACCATGGCCAGCGCCGCAGGCAAAAGCACGGCGACACCGGCGATCGGCAGCAGCCAGCGCTGGCGTCGGTCGACGCCCGCACGTAACCAGGCAGGAAGCACGGCAAGCCACAGCAGCCCAGCGCCCTCGAATACGATTGCCAGGGTGGTCTGTCGAATTTCGAGTGGCGCGAGCATCCATTGCACGGCTCCGAATGCCAGCGCCATCGAGACCGCATAGGCGGCCGCGACGCCTGGTGAAAAATTTGCCAGCCTGCCCCACTCGAATGCACCGAGGGCGACAATACCCGCGACTAGCAGCGAAAACTGCGTCGGCCCCAGAAAAATCAGCGCGGAGCCGAACGCCGCGAGAAGCGCGACTGCGGTCAGAATTCGGATGGACAACAAGCCGTTCAGGCCAATGTGCCAGTGGCCGGCTCCGAACCGGACGCCGTGGTCGCCGCGGCGGGTTTGGTCGCCGCTCCAACCTGCTCACTGGTGCGGCCGTAACGCCGCTCGCGCCGGCGATACGATGCAATCGCAGATTCCAACGCATGTCGGTCGAAGTCTGGCCATAGCGTATCGGTGAAATAAAGTTCCGTATAGGCGAGCTGCCAGAGGAGGAAGTTACTCACTCTCTGCTCTCCGCCCGTGCGAATGAACAGGTCGGGCTCCGGTGCGTAGCTCATCGCGAGGTACGGCGCGATCGCGTCCTCTCGTATTTGGCCTTTGGCGGCTTCGGGCTGCTCGTGCAACAGCTTGGTCAGAGCGTGCAGGATATCCCACCGTCCGCCGTAGTTCGCCGCGATGGTCAGCGTCAATCCAGAATTGTTCGCCGTCAGAGTTTCCCCGCGTTCGATCAACGCTCGAATTTTCGAATCGAATCGCTGGGTATCGCCGACCAATTTCAAGCGGATGCCATTGCGGTGGAGCTTCTCCACCTCGTTGCTCAAAGCACCACGAAACAGCTGCATAAGCAGCGCAACCTCGTCCGGCGGACGCCTCCAGTTCTCGGAGCTGAACGCAAACAGAGTAAGGTACTCCACGCCCAGCTGGGCGCATGCCTTGACCACCGCGCGCACGGACTCAACGCCGCGTTTGTGGCCTGCGAATCGCGGCAAGTGACGCTGTTTCGCCCAGCGACCGTTTCCGTCCATGATGATGGCGACGTGGCGTGGCAAATCTCCGTGGACCGGAATCTCCCGAGTCGAGCTCGCGTATTCGCTCATCGCAGCCTCAGACCGCCATCAGCTCATTTTCCTTCTGCTGCAAGAGCGTGTCGATTTCCGCGACATGGCGGTCGGTAAGCTTCTGCACGTCGTCCTGAGCCCGGCGCTCATCGTTCTCCGATACTTCCTTCTTCTTGAGAGCTTCCTTGAGTACGTGATTCGCATCGCGCCGTAGGTTGCGAACCGCGATCCGGGCGTTTTCTGCCTCATGGCGTACCACCTTGATGAGTTCTTTGCGCCGTTCCTCGGTAAGAGCGGGCATCGGAACCCGAATCGTCTCCCCCATAGCAGCGGGATTGAGCCCGAGGTCGGATTCGCGAATTGCCTTCTCCACCGCCTGCACCATCTTCTTCTCGAACGGTGCCACTCCGATAGTGCGCGCGTCGAGCAGCGTAACCTTCGCGACCTGATTCAATGACGTGGCCGTACCGTAGTAATCGATCATGACGTGGTCGAGAATACCGGTGTGCGCACGACCGGTTCGCACCTTCGACAAATCCGATTTGAACGCGTCGATGCTCTTGCGCATCTTCTGCTCGGTGCTCTTCTTGAGTTCCGGAATCATGTCGGCCTCCTATGCAGACTCACACGTGCACTAGCGTGCCCTCGTCTTCGCCGAGAACTACGCGCCTCAGCGCGCCCTTCTTGAAGATGCTGAACACGTTGATCGGGAGCTTCTGATCGCGACAGAGCGTGAGCGCAGTCGCATCCATCACCTTGAGATTACGGGCGATCGCCTCGTCGAAGCTGATCCGGCCGTATCGCTTTGCGGAGGCGTCCTTCTTCGGGTCGGCGGTATATACGCCGTCTACCTTAGTCGCCTTGATTACGATTTCCGCGCCCATCTCGCTTCCGCGCAAGGCGGCCGCAGTGTCGGTGGTGAAGAACGGATTGCCGGTGCCAGCCGCGAAGACTACGATCTTGCCTTCTTCAAGGTAGCGAATCGCCTTGCCCCGGATGTACGGCTCGACGATCTGCTCGACATGCAGCGCGGACTGAACTCTGCTTGCCAGCCCGGCGTGGCGCAGGGCGTCCTGCAACGCAAGTGCATTCATGACGGTGGCGAGCATTCCCATGTAGTCCGCGGTAGCGCGATCCATGCCCGAGGCACCCGGCGCAACACCGCGGAAGATGTTACCGCCGCCGATGACGATTCCGATTTCCACACCCAGACTGGCCACTTGCGCGATCTCGGCGACAATCCCCTCGATCGTCTGGCGGTTGATCCCGTAAGGATCGCTACCCATCAGCGCTTCGCCGGACAGTTTGAGCAGGATGCGCTTATAGCTGGGTCGCAAGGCTTAGATTCTCCGGCGTGATGGCAATACGCGGCTAGCGCGCCAATCCCACCTGCGCCTGGACTTCCGCCGCGAAGTCATTCGTCTTTCTTTCGATCCCCTGGCCGACGACGAGATACTTGTACGCGTGCACCTTGGCTTTGTGAACGCCCAGCATCTTCTCGATACTTTGCTTGTCGTCCTTTACAAAAGGCTGTCCGAGCAAGGCAATCTCGTTGAGGAATTTGTTGACCCCACCTTCGACCATCTTGGCCACGATTTCGTCCGGCTTGCCGGACTCCTTGGCTCTCGCAGTCAAGATCTCGCGCTCGCGCGCCACCACGTCCGCCGGCACCTCGGCCTTTGCGAGATACGCGGGCTTGGCGAACGCGACGTGCATTGCGACATCCTTGCCGACTTGTTCCGGACCGTCGTAATCGACGATGACGCCGATCTTGGTCCCATGCAGATAGAGCGCTAGGCGCGAAGTGGTCTGAAGACGCTCGAATCGGCGCACGGAGATGTTCTCGCCGATCTTCTGCACCAGGCTTTGCCGGCGCTCCTCCACCTTGGCACCATCGAGAACAAGCGATGCCAGCGCCTCGACGTCCCTTGGATCCGTCTTCGCTACCAGTTCTGCCACTGCGTTGGCAAAAGACAGGAAATCCTCGTTCTTCGCCACGAAGTCCGTTTCGCAGTTGACCTCGACCAGCGCCCCCAGACGAGCGTCCGCGGAAATGAACGCGCCCACGATGCCTTCCGCAGCAATTCGCCCGGCCGCCTTGCTCGCCTTGGCCCCGCTCTTTATGCGCAGAAGCTCTTCCGCTTTGCGCAGGTCGCCCCCGGTTTCGCCAAGCGCCTTCTTGCACTCCATCATTCCAAGCCCGGTCATCTCCCGGAGCTCTTTCACCAGACCTGCGGTGATCTCTGCCATTGCCGACGGCTCCTTGCCAGGGGCTGCGAAGCCCCATAATTATCGATTTCAAATTCCAGGTTGAAAAAAGGGGCCATCGGCCCCCTTTTCACGCCCCGGGCTGCGCCCGCATCATTCCTCGCTTGCCTCGTCGTCCACTTCGACGAATTCGTCGCGCGATGCCTCGACAATCTCTTCCACCGATTGAGAACGTCCTTCGAGGACGGCATCGGCGACCCCCCGTGCGTACAGCCTGATCGCGCGGCTGGAATCGTCGTTGCCCGGGATGACGTAGTCGATACCTTCAGGCGAATGATTGGTATCGACCACCCCCACGACGGGAATGCCGAGTTTCACCGCCTCAGCGATCGCGCCCTTCTGATAGCCCACATCGATCACGAACAACGCGTCGGGCAGACTCCCCAGGTCCTTGATCCCGCCAAGGGAGCGGTTAAGTTTTTCCAGTTCTCGCTGCAGCCCCAGCGCTTCCTTCTTGGACATCCGCTCGAAGGTGCCGTCCTGCGCCATTTGTTCCATTTCCTTCAAGCGCTTGATCGACTGCTTGACGGTCTTGAAGTTCGTCAGCATCCCGCCAAGCCAACGGTGATCGACGAAAGGCATGCCACAGCGCACAGCCTCTTCCCTGATGATCTCGCGCGCCTGACGCTTGGTGCCGACGAACAGCAAATTTCCCTTGTTGGCCGCCAGACGCCGGATGTACTTGAGCGCGTCCTGGTACATTGCCAGGGTCGTCTCGAGATTGATGATGTGGATCTTGTTGCGATGACCGAAGATGAATGGCGCCATCTTCGGATTCCAGTATCGAGTCTGGTGCCCGAAATGGACGCCTGCCTCGAGCATTTGACGCATGGTCACTGACACTATTTGCTCCTCGTAGGGTTAAGTCTGCCGCGCGGCCGCAACGTCGACCCGGCAAGAGCCGGGCACCCTAACCAGCCGGGCAGGAAATTTGGTCAGAACGCACCCATCGGAAGCAACCCTGACCAGCCCAAAATTCTAGCATAATCAGATATCAACACTCAATAGAATTGCCTCTCAGGGGCGATTCTCGTATCCTCAATCCCTTTTGCCAGCCCATGGCCGTCACGCGTAAGACACCCGACGAGATCGCGAAGATGCGGGTCGCCGGACGTCTCGCGTCCGAGGTGCTGGATTTCATCGCACCGCACGTGCGCTCAGGGGCGTCGACAAGCAAGCTCGACGCTCTGTGCCACGATTACATGGTCAAGGTGCAAGAAACTGTGCCCGCGCCGCTGAACTACGCGCCGCCCGGGTACAAGCCCTACCCCAAGTCGATCTGCACTTCGGTGAACCATCAGGTCTGCCACGGAATTCCAGGCGACCGTGTGCTCAAGGCCGGCGATATTCTGAACATCGACGTGACGGTGATAAAGGATGGATTCCACGGCGACTCGAGCCGCATGTTCTACGTGGGCGAGCCTGGCGTCCAGGCGCGCCGGCTGGTAGAAGTTACCTACGAGTGCATGTGGCTCGGAATCATACAGGTGCGCCCGGGCGGTCGCCTTGGCGACGTAGGCGCGGCCATCCAAGCAAACGCCGAAAAGAACGGCTTCTCGGTCGTACGGGAGTTCTGCGGTCACGGCATCGGGCGCAATTTTCACGAGGAGCCGCAGGTTCTGCATTACGGCAAGCCCGGCACCGGGCTTGTACTCGAGCCGGGAATGACCTTTACGGTCGAACCGATGATCAACGCCGGAAAAGCGGCGATCCGTGAACTGGCCGACGGCTGGACAATCGTTACCAAAGATCACAGCCTTTCCGCGCAGTGGGAACACACCGTACTCGTCACCGAGTCGGGCTACCAGGTACTGACGGTGTCGTCGAACTCGCCGCCGCCTCCCGCCTTCGCGGCGTAGACGATGGCTGCAACGCAGCCCGCTGGACCCGGCACGACCGTCTCGCGGATTCGCGCGCAATTGCAGGCTGCGCGCGGCACCCTGCGCGAAGCCTATTTGCGGCGACCGCGGCCGCGCGCCCTGCTGCACGGCCACTCCAAACTGGTCGATCGCACCATCAAGGCGATATGGCGCGATTCGCAGCCTGCCGCGGGCGCTGCGCTGCTGGCCACCGGTGGGTATGGTCGCGCGGAGCTGTTCCCGTTCTCGGATATCGACGTTCTTATCCTGTTGGCAAGGGAACCCTCGCCCGATGAGCGCTCCCGGCTCGAGTCTCTCGTCGGGCAGCTATGGGATGTCGGTCTGGAGGCCGGTCACAGTGTTCGCACCATCGCGGCTTGCCTGGAGGCGGCAGAAGCCGACATTACAGTGCGCACAACCCTGCTTGAGGCCCGTTTCCTCGCAGGCAGCCGAACGCTGTATCGCAAGCTCGACGCGGCCCTTCATCAGGCGTTCGACCCCGCGTCGTTCTTCAAGGCGAAGAAGCTCGAGCAGGAACAGCGCCATGCCAAGCACCAGGACACTCCCTACTCCCTCGAGCCCAACCTGAAGGAAGCTCCCGGCGGCCTGCGCGACCTGCATGTCATTCAGTGGATCGCCAGGGCAGCTGGAATCGGAAACGGCTGGCGCGACCTTGAGACCCACGGTCTGATCCAGCACGACGAGATGCGCCAGCTCTCGCGCAGCGAATCTGTGCTGCAGAACCTGCGAATTCGCCTGCACTATCTCGCAGGGCGGCGGGAAGACCGGCTCGTATTCGACCTTCAGAACGCGCTCGCCAATCAGCTCGGCGATTCCGAAACACCAACGCGCCGCGCCAGTGAAGTGATGATGCAGCGCTACTACCGCACGGCGAAAACGATAACCCAGCTGAACACGATCCTGCTGCAGAACTTGGGCGCACGCCTTTTCCCCAAGTCCGAGGTGGAATTGCAGCCGCTGAACGAGCGTTTCCGTGCCCGCGGCGAATTGCTCGAAGCCTGCGACGAAGGATTGTTCGAACGCGAGCCGCTCGCGGTGCTCGAAAGCTTCCTCCTGATGCAGCAGCATCACGAACTCCAGGGCATGACTGCGCCCACCCTGCGGGCGCTTTGGCGCGGACGGCGTCGAATAGACGCCCGGTTCCGGCGGGACCCGGTCGCCAGGCTGATGTTTCTGCAAATCCTGCAGCAGCCGCACGGCATCGTGCACGAGTTTCGCCGCATGAACCAATACGGCATCCTCGGCCGCTACTTGCCGGAATTTGGTCACGTGGTCGGACAGATGCAGCACGACCTGTTTCACGTGTACACGGTCGATCAGCACATTCTGATGGTGCTGCGCAACCTGCGCCGATTCACGATGCCGGAGCTGGCCCACGAATTCCCGCTGTGCAGCCAGCTGATGAGCGGATTCACGCGCCACTGGCTGCTGTATATCGCTGCTCTATATCACGACGTAGCGAAAGGCAGAGGCGGCGACCATTCCGAACTCGGGGCGAGCGACGCGAGGATATTTTGTCGTCGCCACGAACTCGCGACCGAAGACGAGGAACTCGTGGTGTTCCTGGTCACGAACCACCTCTCGATGTCCATGGTCGCGCAAAAGCAGGACGTCCACGATCCCGGAGTCATTCACGCGTTCGCGGAGCGCGTCGGGACCGAGCGACGCTTGATCGCGCTATATCTGCTTACGGTGGCGGACATTCGCGGCACCAGTCCAAAAGTCTGGAACGCGTGGAAGGCCAAGCTGCTCGAAGATCTATTTCGCGCCGCCCGACGCGTTCTTACCGGCGAAACTCTTCAACTGGACGCCGCGCTCGCCGAGAAGCAGGCGGAGGCAACGCGGCTGCTCAGGCTATATGCTCTGTCAGACGGCGTAAAGGATCGCCTGTGGGCGCAGCTCGACACAACCTATTTTCTGCGTCACGACGCGCAGGAAATTGCCTGGCAAACCCGCAACCTCCACTATCGCGTGAACGCAGACACACCCGTCGTGAAGGCGCGGCTTGCGCCGTTTGACGACGGCCTGCAGGTGATGATCTATACGCGCGATCGTCCAGCCTTGTTTGCTCGAATCTGCGGTTGCTTCGACAAGATCAACTTCAATATCGTCGAGGCCAAGATCCATACGACCCGCAACGGATACGCGTTGGACACCTTCATCGTGATGGGCGAAGGCAAGGGTGTGCATTACCGGGATATGATCAATCTAGTGGAAACCGAGCTCTCGCAGGAGCTCGAATCCGAGGTTCCGCTCGGTCCGCCTCGGGGCGGCCGCCTGTCGCGCCGCGTGCGCCATTTCCCGATATCACCCGTAGTCGATATTCGTCCGGACGAACGCGGGACCTACCAGGTACTGTCGATCATCGCCGGCGATCATCCCGGACTGCTCTATGGCGTGGCGCGGACCCTTGCGCGCTACCACATCGACCTGCACACCGCTAAGATCAATACGCTGGGCGACCGGGCCGAAGACGTGTTCCTGATTTCGGGCGAGGCGCTTTCCGATTCCAAGACAGTCCTGCGTCTGGAGCAGGAGCTCGCGAAGGAACTCCAGGTCTGACCGGGGTCAACTACTCGGGTGGCAGCTCTTCGTCCGGGAATATGGCGTCGATGAATCCGAAGTTTCTCAAATCCCTTATCCGCATCGGATAGAGAATTCCGTCGAGGTGATCGCACTCATGCTGGACAACGCGCGCATGAAATCCTTCCGCCACCCGCTGAATGGGCGTGCCGTGCTCATCGCGCCCTGAATACCGAAGCCTGGCGTAACGCGGTACGAGGCCACGCATGCCCGGTACCGACAGACATCCCTCCCAGCCTTCCTCCATCTCGGGGGCAAGGGGTTCGATGATCGGGTTTATCAGGACCGTATCGGGCACCTCCTCCACCCCGGGATAGCGCGGATTTCGTTTCACGCCGAATATCACGACGCGCAGACCGACGCCGATCTGGGGCGCCGCGAGCCCGGCGCCATCAAGGTGCGCCATCGTTTCTCGCATATCGGTCAGCAGCGCATCCAGCTCCGGCGTACCGAAGCGCTCCACCGAAGTCGCAACCGTCAGTAGCGACGGATTGCCCATCTTGAGCACTTCGCGGATCATCCGCCCGCCAAGTGCTCGATGATCTTGCGCACGCGGCCCATTGCCTCGTCAAGTACCGCGCCGATGCGCTCAAGTGAAACGCCCCGCGCACTGTCCCCGCGGCCTGCCGCGTAGTTCGCGACCACCGCAATCGCCGCGTACTCCAGGCCGAGTTCGCGCGCGAGCACCGCTTCGGGCATGCCTGTCATGCCCACCACGTCAGCCCCGTCGCGCTCCATGCGATTGATCTCCGCCGCCGTCTCCAAGCGCGGACCCTGCGTCGCGGCATACACGGCTCCGTCCGCCACCGGCTCTCGGCACGACTTTGCGGCGTCAAGGATGCGTTGCCTTAGGGAGGACGAATAAGGCTCCGTGAAGTCGATGTGCGTCACGGGCGCATCTGCTCCTTCGAAAAAGGTCGATCCACGGCCCCAGGTGTAGTCGATGATCTGGTCCGGAAGTACCAACGCGCCGGGCCCCAGATCCTTGCGGATGCCGCCTACGGATGCCACCGACACGACGCCCGCGACTCCCTCTTCCTTCAAGGCCCACAGATTCGCGCGGTAATTGACCTCGTGCGGCGCGACCGTGTGACCGTAGCCGTGGCGTGCGAGAAAAACCACGTCGCGCCCGCCGACGCGCCCGAAAGTGAGCGGCCCCGAAGGCTCCCCGTACGGAGTGCGGGCCACCTTGCGCAGCTCTATCTTCAGGTTTCCCAACTGTGACAGGCCGCTGCCACCGATAATCGCCAGCATCAGGTCCTCTTCATGGCGCGGATCTCCGGAAGATTGCGCCAGTAGCCCTTCGCGTCCATCCCGCAGCCGAATACGAAACGGTCGGGAATCCTAAGTCCAACGAAGTCCGCCGCGATCGGTCTGCCGCCAGCCAGCACCTTCTCTACCAGTACCGCACTGAGCACCCGCGTCGCACCCTCTTCGCGCAGCCGATCGCGAATCGCGAGCAGCGTCGTTCCGCCGTCGAGGATGTCGTCCAGCAGCAGCACAGTGCGACCTCGCACGCCCACAGGGGGCGCCACACGCCATTCAAGGGTTCCCCCGGCTGTCTTGTCGCCATAGCGCGAGGCATGAACATAGTCCAGATCCAGCGGAAAATGAAGCAGCGGTAAGAGCTGTCCCGCGAAAACCACGGCCCCGGCCATCACCAGCAGAACAAGCGGGTAAGCCTCGCAGAGGCTGCCGTTGACCTCTCCGGCGACGCGACGAACGGCCGCCTGCACATCGTCGGCGCTCGCTATCCGGTCGGAGTCCTCGAGGAAGGCCCAAGCCTGCGCTGGATCGCGCATTCTCAGTAGGTGAAAGTCACCACGTCGTCGTCCATCGCCTGCGAGATCACGTACGCGCCGCCAACCGTTTCCTCGATCTCGGGAATGAGATCCTCGCCCCACAACTCAAGCGTGGGGGTGCAGACTTTGAACTTGACGCCAGCTTCATGGGCGTCCTTCATGAAATCGTAAACACTCTTGGGCGAACCTTCCTTGACGTGCAGCTTCTCTGCGACGCCCTTGACTGCGAGTTCGCCCGCGCGTCCCGTGAGCACCACCTCGACCTCGTACTCCATGGCGGCTGCCACGGTCGCCTGAAAGAACGGCGCACCGAGTTCGGCAGGGTCCCGCGGGTCGGTGTTCACCATCACGATCATAAGCTTGTCGGCCATATTTCCCTCCTCATGCATGTATATTAGCGAATGCTAAACCTGATGAGTATAGCCGAACCGTTTGCCCTCACGCCCCTCGCGTGCGCAAGTAGCGCGCGAATTCCGCGCCGATCTCCGGATGCCGCAGACCGAGCTCCACGCTCGCCTTGAGGTAGCCGAGCTTCGAGCCGCAATCGTAGCGCTTGCCGGGCATGCGCATCGCGAGGATCCGTTCCTGTTTTAACAGGGCCGCTATCCCGTCGGTTAGCTGGATCTCCCCTCCACTGCCTGGTCTGCCTTGCGCAAGCAGATCGAAGATTCGCGGAGTAAGGACATACCGTCCGACCACGGCCAGCGTCGAGGGCGCTTCGGCGGGAGACGGCTTCTCGACGATCGCTCGAATTTCAGACAATTCAGCTTCGGGATTATCGACGCTCACGATGCCGTAGCTTCCAGTCTGCTCGCGCGGCACCGGCAGGACGCCGATGATCGAGCACTGCTCAGCATCGAAACGGGCGGCCATCTGCGCGGTCGCGGAAGGCTTTGCGTCCATAAGTTCGTCGGCCAGCAGGACGGCGAACGGCTCGTTGCCCACGACCGGCCTGGCGCACAGGACCGCGTGTCCGAGTCCGAGCGGCTCGGCCTGACGAATGTAGATACAGCGGCAATGTTCCGGGAGAACTGTCTGGACCATATCGAGCAGTCTCTGCTTGCCCTTAAGTTCGAGCTCGGTTTCCAGCTCATAGGCCTTGTCGAAATGGTCCTCGATGGCGCGCTTGTTTCGCCCGGTAATGAAAATCAAGTCGGTGATGCCCGCCTCCGCCGCCTCCTCGACCGCGTACTGGATAAGCGGCTTGTCGACGATTGGGAGCATTTCCTTCGGGCTCGCCTTGGTGACAGGGAGAAAGCGGCTGCCCAACCCGGCAACAGGGAAAACTGCCTTTCGAAGCTTTGGCTGCATGTCGTTCATAGCCTCTTCAGCAGATCGAGAAACTTGTCTTCGTCCAAGATCGCGACGCCAAGCGCCTGCGCCTTCTCGAGCTTGCTGCCGGCATCACTTCCTGCGACGACGTAATCGGTCTTTTTCGAGACGGAGCCGGCGACTTTGTGTCCCTTTGCCTCGACGCGGGCACGCGCGTCGTCGCGCGTCATATGCGGTAGAGTACCAGTGAGGACGAAGGTCTTCACCTCGTCGGGTGCTCTCGACGGAACGCCTGCACCCTCCTTCCAGTTTACGCCGGCATCCCGCAACTTACGGATTACGCTGCGGTTGTGCTTTTCATCGAAGAACTGGCGGATTGCGCGCGCAACCACTGGTCCGACATCGGGTACCTGCTCAAGGGCTGCAGCATCCGCCTCCAGCAGGCGATCCAGGTTGCCAAAATGCCGCGCGAGGTCGCGCGCCGTGCTTTCCCCCACGTTGCGGATTCCGAGTGCGTAGATGAACCGTTCCAGTGTGGTGCGCTTCGATTTTTCCAGAGCCTCGACCAGATTCTCCGCCGATTTCTGGCCCATGCGGTCGAGGTTCGCGAGCTGCTCGAGCTTCAGTGCGTAAACGTCCGCGGGCGTCTCGACCAGCGCCGAGTCGACCAGCTGATCCACTAGCCGTTCCCCGAGTCCTTCGATATCGATGGCTCGGCGGCTGGCGAAGTGACGCAGCGCCTGCTTACGCTGTGCGGCACAGAAAAGCCCCCCGGAGCAACGCGCTATCGCCTCGTCCTCCGCCTTCACCACGGCCGAGCCGCACACTGGACACTTCGCAGGCATGTGAAACGGATACGTCCCTCGCGGTCGCCGCTCCTT
This sequence comes from Burkholderiales bacterium, assembly GCA_049582045.1. Classification (GTDB taxonomy): domain Bacteria; phylum Pseudomonadota; class Gammaproteobacteria; order Burkholderiales; family SG8-39; genus DAHVFK01. The sequence continues at coordinate 36,097 of JBAUTD010000559.1, read as the reverse complement.
CTGCACAGAGACTACCTCCGGGATCACGTCGCCCGCGCGCCGCACCACCACGGTGTCCCCCACCCTCACGTCCTTGCGGCGAAGCTCGTCTTCGTTGTGCAGGGTCGCGTTGGTAACCGTTACACCGCCGACCAGCACCGGCTCGAGACGCGCAACCGGTGTCAGGGCGCCGGTGCGCCCTACCTGCACGTCGATCGCCACGACACGTGTCGTTTGCTCTTCGGCCGGATACTTGTGCGCCAGCGCGAAGCGCGGCGCACGCGACACAAAGCCCAGGCTCTGCTGCCAATCGAGTCGGTTGACCTTATACACGACGCCGTCTATCGCATAGGGAAGACGGTTGCGCTTGCGCCCCATCATCTCGAAATACCCAAGCACGCCATCGACGCCTCTTACCACGTCGCGCTCGGCACTCACGCGAAATCCAATTGACTCGAGACGGTTCAGCGTCTCGGCATGGGTCCTCCAGTGCGCGTCCGCAGCGAATCCGACCCCGTAAGCGAAGAAATTCAACGCGCGGCTCGCCGTGACGCGGGAATCGAGCTGCCGCAGACTGCCGGCCGCTGCGTTGCGTGGATTGGCGAACTCTCTCGCGCCGGAGTCGCGTTGACGCCGGTTCAGTCTCTCGAAATCGCTCAGGAACATCACAACCTCGCCCCGGACTTCCAGATCCCGGGTATCGGCCGCGGCCGGCAAGCGCAGCGGCAGTGTCCTCACCGTACGAAGGTTGAGCGTGACATCCTCGCCGGTGCTGCCGTCTCCCCGGGTTGCCCCTCGGACGAAAAAGCCATTCTGGTAGGACAGGCTGATCGCGAGGCCGTCGAACTTCGGCTCTACCGCGTACTCGACGATGTTCTGGCCGATCACCTCGCGCACTCGCCTATCGAAGGCATGGACTTCATCGACGTCGAACGCATTGTTCAGCGACAGCATCGGCGTACGATGCTTCACTTCCGCGAACTCGGTCAGCGGCTCGGCCCCCACGCGCTGCGTCGGCGAGTCCGGGCTCGCCAGTTCCTTGTGCTTCCGTTCCAGATCGATCAGCTCACGGAACAGACGATCGTACTCGGCGTCCGTAATCTCAGGCCGGTCGAGTGTGTAGTACAGCCGGTTGTGCCGCTCGAGCTCCCGCCTCAGCCATTCGACGCGATCGCGCACGGACTTGGTGGCGTTCACCGGCCCCTCGATCACGAGAACAGGCGCAGTGCCAAAGGCCCCCCGGGGGGTAGCCCCCGTCCCTCCAGCGCTTGACGCACGCTATCCAGCTCGGCACCGATTGCCGCCAGCGCCTGCTCGTCGAGCGGACGTCCGTTGTCGTCGATCAGCGAACCACCAAGGCCCGCGGAAAGCTGACGCGCGAAGCGCACCATAGACTCATATGCCCTTCGCACTTCCGGCGCGCGCGGCACGTCGAGCAAAAATGCCAGCTTCGCGACCTCGCCTTGTCTCTCGCCCGCGACGGTAAATACGGTGTACAGAAGACGTCCCTGCGCGTCGCGCAAGGCGTGCTGCCCGTCGGCCAGGCGCTCGAGTCCGGTCGCCGTGATCGCGGCATCAAGCCTGGGATCGGGAAATTCGCTGCCCGGCGCGGGCACCAGATTAAGGACTATCTGGATGTCGGTGTCGGCACAGAATTGGTCGAGTTCGCGTGCGCGGTCCATCGCTTGTTTCATCTCCGGCGCGATCGACGAGGCACCGAGAGTCGCAGCGAGATTTTCAACCTCGGAGCGAAATTCGATCAATTTACCTTCGCTTACGACGCCCTCGCGTGATACCAACTGCAGCGCGGCCCGGAATGCGCCGTAGGCGGCGGGGTCGCCTTGGGCGATGCGTGTCCAGGTTCCCGCCTCTTCCCGGCCGGCCGCCAGAACACGCTTGGCGAACCGGTGCTCCAGTGGCGTCCAGAACTCCATGAATGCGGCTGCCGAAAGCGATCGTGCGGGCGATAGTGCGATCACGTAGTCCAGAGCCTCGTCGGGCAACGCCTGCGTCGATGCCTCGGGCTCGGGACTCGTCTTGCGGACCGCCGGCTCCACTAGGGTAGGCTCCTTCCGCTGCGGCGTTTCAGCCAGCAATACATCCTCATGCTGCGAGCCGAACGCGCGCTCTGCCCGTTTGGTGGCCGATCGCTCCTGCACGCGGTTGAAGACGATCACCGCGAAGATCGCCACTACGCCGATTAGCAGGAGCCCGAGCTGAAATTCGGTCATGAGGTCAGGCCGCAGGATGCGGACGGGCGCCGGTAGCCGTCAGGCCGCGAGCTCCTCCCGCATGCGCAGGGCTTCGTCGATATCAACCGCGACGACGCGAGAGACCCCGGACTCGGGCATCGTGACGCCGACTAGCTGCGCGGCAAGCTCCATCGTCAGCTTGTTGTGGCTGATGAACAGAAACTGGGTCTGGCTCGACATCTTGCGTACGAGGTCGCAGAAACGCACCGTGTTGCTGTCGTCTAGGGGAGCATCGACCTCGTCCAGGAGGCAGAACGGCGCCGGGTTGAGCTGGAACATCGCGAACACCAGCGCGATCGCCGTAAGCGCCTTTTCGCCGCCGGACAGCAAATGAATCGTGCTGTTTCTCTTTCCGGGCGGCTGCGCCATGACCTGGACGCCCGCGTCGAGAATCTCCTCGCCGGTCATGATCAACTTCGCCTCCCCGCCACCAAACAACGCGGGGAAAAGCGATCCGAAATGACGATTCACGCTTTCAAACGTTTCGCGCAACAGCTCGCGTGTCTCCTTGTCGATGCGGCGGATCGCGTCTTCCAGTGTATTGAGGGCCTCGTCCAGATCGGCGGCCTGGGAATCCAGATAGGACTTGCGCTCGCGGCTACTGTGCAGTTCCTCCAGCGCCGCCAAATTGACGGCTCCGAGCTCGTTGATCGCCTGCGTCAACCGCGTCAGCTCGGCTTGCAGCGCCGACGGACGCGGCGCACGCTCGGCTTCGGTTTCCAGCCTCGCCTCGTCCGCGTCGACCTCGCGCAGCTGCTGCTCGAACTGGTCGTGATTGATCTGCGCTGCTTGTTCCTTGAGACGCAACTCGCCTATTCTGTCGCGTAGCGGAGCGATTCGCCCATCGACTTGCAGTCGCTCCTCCTCGTACCCGCGCAGCACACCCGCGGCGGCCTCGACCATATTGCGAGCTTCTGCCAACGTTCTCTCGCAAGCGATACGTGTTTCCACCGCGGCCTCGAGGGCGGCGCGCACCGCCGGAACCGGGTCCTGCGCCAGCTCTTCGGTCAGCTTCGCGATCTCAATCTCCGCGCTATCTATTTGCTGATCGATGACGCGCACCGAGTTGTCGATCTCGCTGATCTTGGAGGTACATTCGCGCTCGCCGAACACAGCGTCCTGTGATGCACGTTCGGCTTGTTGAATTTCCCGTCGTTGATCTGTTAGTCGAACCTCGGCTGCGAAGTGATCGGTCTTGATCGCCTCCAGTTCTTCACGCGCTGTACGGATCTCCCCGTCGACGCGCTCAACCGCAGCCTGGCATTGTCCCAGGCGTTCGCGGCTCTGGTCGACATCGCGCGTGATCTCGCTCAGCTCCGCTCCGATCTGCGCACTGCGCTCGCTGTAGCGCTCCTGGGCCTGGTTCAGCTTCAGCAGCTCGATCTGCCGGTCATGCCGTTCCGTCTGACGCCCAGCAAACGTGTCGCGCGCGATCTCCAGCCCGCTCTGCCGCCCCGCCAATTCGGCTTCGATACCGGCCAGCGCACGCCGTTCCTCCTCAAGTCGGGAATCGAGCTCCTGGAAGCGCGCCTCCAGCGCCTCGATCTCGCCCTGTCGGGCCAGCAACCCCGCATCCGACGGATCCGGTGCGTGGAAGCTCAGCGTGTTCCGGGTGAACTGGTGTCCTGCCCGGTTCACCAGCACCGCTCCCACCGGCAGCTGCTCGCGTGTCTGCGCATCCGTGGCACCCTCGAGGGCGTAGATGCCGGATAGCCAGTCCGCCAGCGCACCTGCTACCGCCGCGTCCGTCGCGTGTACCTTGGATGCGAGGGAGGGATGACCGGAGAAACCCTCAAGCGCGTTGCCCGCCCCAGGCGTAAACAGACTCGCCTTGACTGGCGGCTGATCCAACGCCAGCGCCGCAAGCCGCGCGGGATCGGCCAGCTCAAAAGCATGCAGGCGCTCGCGCAGTACCGCTTCGACCGCGGTCTCCCATCCCGCCTCGATACGCAGCTTCTGCCATAAGCGCGGCAAGGCCGAGAGAGCGTGCGATTCGAGCCAATCGTGCAGCGGCGCGTTGTCTTCGGCCGCAGCCTGAATTTGCCGCAGCGTCGCCAGTTGTGCTTCTGCCGCGGTCGCCTCACGCGAGGCTTGCGCCACCCGTTCCAGGGCCGCTGATTGCTCCGCCTCCAGGCGCGTGCAATCGGCCTGGAGCGCTTCTATTCCTTGTTCGGCTTCCGCAATGGAGGCGTCGATGCTGATGATCACCCCATCCAGGGCCGCCAGCTCGGCGGCGTCGGGCCGTAGCAGCGTTTCAAGCTCGCCCCGCAGCCGCTCGCCCCGCTGGTCGAGCGACTGGATATTGCGCTCCAGATGAGCGAGGTTCGATTGCTCGATCTGCAGGCTGCTCTCCGCCCGCATCAGGCGACCGCGTGCTTCGCTCAGACGTTCCTGCGAGGAGCGAAAGGACTGCTCGGCCTGCGGCAGCTTTTCATTCTCAAGCGCCAGACGCGTCTGCGCTTCGACCACGCGCTGCTTTGCAGTCTCGGAGCGGGCGGCCCACATGTGAAGCGCCTGTGTGAGCTGAGAGCGCTGCTCGCGCCACGAGTCGAGCTGGATGCGCCGCTCCGTGTGCTGACCTTCGAGCCGTTGTCGCGTCTCCTCCACGTGGCGCAGCTCCGACTCGTTGCGCGCGAGCTCCGCATTGGCTCCATACAGTGCCGCCTGGGCAGCGTTCATTTCGTCGCCGACCTTGTAATGCGCCGCGCGGGCCGCCTCCAGGCTCGATTCGATCTCGCGCAGCTTTGCGGTTTCGGCCTCCAGCTCGTTGCTGGCCTTCGCCATTTCTCGGGAGTGTCTCTCGCGCTCGCCCGCGGCGTCGCGCCGTCGCACGAACCACAGAAGCTGCTGCTTAAGCTGCAGCTCCGCCTGAAATTCCTTGTAGCGACCTGCCACCTCGGCTTGCGCTTCCAGCTTCTCGATCTGTGAGCCGAGCTCAATACGGATGTCCGTCACGCGCGCCAGATTTTCCTTCGTGTCCGAGAGCCGGTTCTCGGTCTCGCGCCGGCGTTCCTTGTACTTCGAGATCCCGGCCGCCTCTTCCAGGAATACGCGCAGCTCCTCTGGCTTCGCCTCGATCACGCGCGAAATCATGCCCTGCTCAATGATCGCGTAGGCCCGCGGCCCGAGACCGGTACCGAGAAACATGTCCGTGATGTCGCGCCGCCGCACGTGGGTGTTGTTGATGTGGTAGGACGATTCGCCGTCGCGCTGAAGCACCCGCTTGACCGATATCTCCGCGTACTGGGACCATTGTCCGGCGGCACGTCCCTGCGAATTGTCGAACAGCAGTTCGACGCTTGCTCTGGCCAGCGGCTTGCGGTTCACCGACCCGTTGAAGATGACGTCCTGCATTGAGTCGCCGCGCAATGCCGAAGCGCGCGATTCGCCGAGCACCCAGCGCACGGCGTCTATCACATTGGATTTGCCGCAGCCGTTGGGGCCCACGATGCCGACCAGCTGTCCCGGCACGTGGATGGAGGTGGGGTCGACGAACGACTTGAAACCGGAAAGCTTGATCTGCGTGAGGCGCACGTATCGTTATCGAATTCGAGAAGAATTAGGTTGCGGCGCGCGAGGAAAGAGCGCCAGAAAAAACGTCCGGCATGATACCATTTTCGCGCACGCTTTCGCCCATTCCCCGTCGGCAAGAAATGGTATCGCGCCTCTCTGGCAAGACTCTACGGACGTTCCCCAATCCGACCCCAGGGCGCGATTTTCGCATCCACGTGGAGATTCCGGAATTCACCTGCCTCTGCCCGATGACGGGACAGCCCGACTTCGCCGTATTGGCCCTGGACTACGTTCCGGACCGCGCGTGTGTGGAGCTGAAATCGCTAAAACTCTACGTCTGGTCGTTCCGCGATCAAGGCGCATTCCACGAGGCGGTAACCAATCGGATGCTGGACGACCTGGTGCAGGCGCTGCGTCCTCGCTACATGCGCCTGTGTGCGCGCTTCAACGTGCGAGGCGGCCTATTCACCACAATCGTCGCCGAGCACCGCAAGCGCGGCTGGCGCCCTCCGCCACCCCTTCAGTTGGACGCCTTGCCTGGCGCCGAGCCGCAGCGATGAATCCTCGTCTCGCTGCGCTACAGCCATACGCATTCGAGAAGCTGCGCGCGCTGCTCGATGGCGTAGACCCGAACCCGAAATTGCGCCCGATCAACCTCTCGATCGGCGAGCCCAAGCACCCGACCCCCGCGCTGATCCGAGAAGCGCTCACTGGCGCGCTCGATGGACTTGCGGCCTATCCGGCGACGGCCGGGACGCCGGCGCTGCGCGAGGCGATTGCGCAATGGCTCACGCGACGCTACGCGTTACCCCCCGTGGACCCGGCCACCGAGGTCTTGCCGGTGAATGGCTCGCGCGAAGCGCTGTTCGCCTTCGCGCAGTCCATGGTTGACCCGCTCGGCGGCAGGGCAAAGGTCGTCTGCCCGAACCCGTTCTACCAGATCTACGAAGGCGCGGCGATCCTTGCCGGCGCCACGCCGGTGTATCTCAATGCACAAGAGGAATCCGGCTTCCGAGTGCGCTACGATACGCTGCCCGATTCCGAGTGGCGTGGCGTGCAGCTGGTCTACGCCTGCTCACCTGCCAATCCAAGCGGAAGCGTCATGAGGTTGGAGGAGTGGCAGCTGCTTTTCGAGCTTTCGGAGCGCCACGGATTCGCGATCGCGTCCGACGAGTGCTATTCCGAGCTGTACTTCGACGAAGCCAACCCGCCCCTCGGCGCACTCGAAGCTTCGCATCGCCTTGGCCGCAAGGACTATTCCAGGCTGGTGGTGTTCTCGAGCCTTTCCAAGCGGTCGAATGCCCCGGGGATGCGCTCAGGCTTCGTCGCCGGCGATCCCAAGCTACTGCGCGATTTTCTTCTTTACCGCACGTACCACGGCTCGGCGATGAGCTTGACGGTGCAGCAGGCGTCCATCGCGGCATGGCGTGACGAAGTTCACGTTCGGGAAAACCGGCGCCTGTATACGGAGAAATTCCGCGCGGTTCTTCCCCTGGTCCGGGTGCCGCTTTCGGTCAACATGCCAGAAGGAGGTTTTTACCTCTGGATACGCACGCCGATCGATGACCGCGAGTTCGCACGGCGCTTGCAGCACGAATATAATGTGCTCGTTCTGCCAGGCAGCTTCCTTGCGCGCGACGCGCAGGGCGGGAACCCGGGACGCAACCGGGTACGCGTGGCGCTGGTCGCGCCACTTGCCGAATGCGTCGAGGCCGCGGGACGCATCAACCGATTCGCTCGTACACTCTGAGTCACCATGGAATCTGCACGCAAGACGATCGACGAAGCCTGGGAAGAGCGCGCAAAAATTGGGCCATCGTCCGTATCACGCGCGCTGCGCGATGCAGTCGAATTCGTCATCGACGGGCTCGATGCAGGGCGGCTCAGGGTGTGTGACAAGAGCTCCGGCAGCTGGATCACGCACCAGTGGATCAAGAAGGCCGTGCTGCTGTCGTTCAGAATCGACGACAACCGCCTGATGGAGGGCGGAGCGACCCGCTATTTCGACAAAGTTCCATCCAAGTTCGCCGACTACGATACGGCGCGATTCAACAGCGGCGGGTTTCGGGTCGTCCCGCCGGCCATGGCGCGCCGCGGGTCGTATATCGCTCGCAACGTGGTGCTAATGCCCTCCTACGTGAACATCGGTGCCTACGTCGACGAGGGAACGATGGTCGACACCTGGGCCACCGTAGGTTCTTGTGCCCAGATCGGAAAGAACGTGCATCTTTCGGGGGGCGTCGGCATCGGAGGGGTACTCGAGCCGCTACAGGCGAACCCGGTCATCATCGAGGACAACTGCTTCATCGGGGCACGCTCCGAAGTCGTTGAGGGCGTGATCGTCGAGGAAAACAGCGTGATCTCCATGGGGGTATTCATTGGCCAGAGCACCAGGATCTTCGATCGGGAGAGTGGCGAAATCATTTACGGGCGCGTGCCTTCCGGTTCAGTGGTCGTACCCGGGACACTACCGTCCGGCGATCGAAGTTGCGCGCTGTATTGCGCAGTCATCGTCAAGAAGGTCGACGCGAAGACGCGGGCGAAGACAAGCCTGAACGAGCTATTGCGGGGCGATTAGACTGTTGCAATTGCAGGGGGGTAGTCATGTCGGCGATCAAGCGTTTGTTCCAGTTGATGGCGGAGAAGAATGCCTCGGACATCTTCTTGTCGGTGGGCGCGCCAATCAACATCAAGATCAACGGCGTCGCGATGCCCGTGAATCAGACGATCATGACGCCGGAGACCATCAAGCAGCTTCTCTACGAAATTCTCGCGGAGAAGCAGATCCGCGAGTACGAAGAAGAGATGGAGCTGAATACGGGATATACGTTCGAGGGCGTCGGCAGCTTTCGGATCAGCGCATTTCGTCAGAAGCAGACGCCGGCGGTCGTCGTGCGCTACATTCCCGGCAGCATTCCCCCGCTGGACAGTCTTGGCCTTCCGCCAGTGCTTAAGGAAGTGATCATGCAGAAGCGCGGCCTGCTGCTGATGGTCGGCGCGACAGGATCCGGGAAGTCGACTTCGCTCGCTGCGATGCTCGATTACCGCAATTCCGTCCAAACCGGACACATATTGACGCTGGAGGATCCGGTCGAGTACATCTTCAAGAACAGGAAGTCCATCGTCAATCAACGCGAGATAGGCACCGATACCAAGGCCTTCTGGGTCGCACTCAGGAATGCCCTGCGTCAAGCCCCCGATTGCATCCTGATCGGTGAGATTCGTGACAAGGAAACGATGGCAATGGCGCTCGCGTACGCCCAATCTGGCCACCTTTGCCTCGCGACACTGCACGCCAACAACAGCTATCACGCGATGAATCGGATCATCAACTTCTATCCGCTCGAGAATCGGCCAAGCCTGCTGCTCGACCTCGGCGCGACGCTCCAAGCCGTCATCTCACAGCGGCTCGTGCGCACCAAGACCGGAAGGCGCGCCCCGGCGGTCGAAGTCTTGCTCAATACGCGTCATGTCCAGGAGCTGATCGAAAAGGGAGAGATCAACGAAATCAAGGAGGCGCTCGAAAAAAGCATGGCGCCCGGGTCTCAAACTTTCGAACAGGCTCTCTTCCGCCTATTTATGGACGGACAGATCACGCAGGAAGAGGCCATGTCAAATGCCGACTCGGCTACCAACATGCTTTGGCTGATCAACCAGGCCACCGCTGGGGAGGTCACGTCCGACCATACCGGGCCTGAAACTGCGCTCGAATCTCCTCCCGCCGATGAGCAAAGCACCGACGAAGACCCCTATTCGCGCACGACCGACGTCGCCCAGTTCAGAGATATCAAGATAGATATGTCGTGACAGCGCCATCGGCTAAGGAAACCCTCGAACTTGCGAAGAACCTGATCGCGCGTCGCTCGGTGACGCCGGACGATGCGGGCTGCCAGGCGTTAATCGCCTCAAGGTTGGCGGCTGCGGGATTCACTTGTGAAAACATCCGCTGCGGTGATGTGAGCAATCTCTGGGCACGGCGCGACAGCGCCCACCCGCTTCTTTGCTTCGCCGGACATACGGACGTCGTGCCGCCGGGTCCGCTCGATCAGTGGCAATCGGACCCCTTCCTGCCTACGATTCGAGATGGGCGTCTGTATGGACGAGGCGCAGCAGACATGAAATCCTCGATTGCCTCGTTCGTGACAGCCACCGAAGCCTTCGTGCGCGAGCGCCCGGGCCATTCCGGATCGATCGCCTTTCTCATCACTTCGGATGAGGAGGGCCCGTCCGTAGACGGAACGGCGCGAGTTGTCGACAGGCTCAAAGCGCGCGGCGAGTCGATCGATTATTGCGTGGTAGGCGAGCCTTCGTCGGTCGACGCGCTGGGCGACTCGATCAAGAACGGCCGTCGCGGTTCCCTCTCGGGACGGCTCACGGTCCGGGGCGTTCAAGGCCACATCGCCTACCCGCACCTGGCGCGCAATCCGATTCATCTGGTGGCGCCTGCACTTGCCGAGCTGGTCGACACGCGTTGGGACGAGGGCGACGAGCACTTTCCTCCCACTTCATGGCAAGTTTCGAATATCCATGGCGGCACGGGCGCCACCAACATCATTCCAGCCTCGATCCAGATCGATTTCAATTTCCGTTTCTGTGCGATAAGCAATGAGCAGTCGCTCAGGCAACGCCTGGAGGAGATCCTGCGCCGGCACGAGCTCGACTACGAACTTCAGTGGAGCCTGTCGGGGCTGCCCTTCGTCACGCGCAGCGGCAAGCTGGTGGAGGCCGTCAAGCGCGCGGTGTTAGAGCACACCGGGCGCACGCCGGCACTTTCCACCGCGGGAGGCACTTCCGACGGCCGTTTCATTGCGCAGATATGTCCTGAAATCGTCGAGCTGGGCCCGGTCAATGCGACCATCCATAAGTTGAACGAGAACATCGAGCTCGCGGCATTCGAGCAGCTGCCCGCAATCTACCTCGACGTTCTCCGAGCTATCCTGCCGTAGCGCCCGGCATGCCGCCACACGGCGCTGCTACGGTAGGCACGCTGTTCCGCGATATCGTTGCACGCCTCGAGCGCGCGTCCCTCCATTACGGACACGGCACGCACAACGCGCGCGACGACGCGGGCTACCTGATTCTTCACACGCTGCACTTGCCCCTGGAAGACCTGACCCCATACCTTGAGCGGATCGTGGCACCAGGCGAACAACGCCGGATTCTGACACTCGTCGAGCGACGAATACGCGAGAAAATCCCGGTCGCATACCTTACGCGCGAGGCCTGGCTTGGCGAGTACAGCTTCTATGTCGATCGACGAGTCATCATCCCGCGCTCGTTCATCGCCGAGCTCGCACGCGAACGGTTCGAACCCTGGCTAAGGAGTCCGGTTCGCTGCGCGCTCGACATGTGCACCGGATCTGGCTGCCTTGCGGTTTTGCTCGCCAAGACCTTCCCCCAGGCCAAGGTGGATGCGACCGATGTCTCGCTAGGCGCACTTGCGGTCGCCCGACGCAACGTGGCGCGCTATCGTCTCGGCCGCCGCATCCGACTTGTCCACTCGGACCTGTTTTCGAGCCTGAAGGGCCGGAGCTACGATCTGATCGTATCCAATCCCCCCTACGTAAACGCAGCGTCGATGCGCGTACTGCCGCGTGAATACCGCCACGAGCCCGCCCTCGCGCTTGCGGGCGGCGCAGACGGGCTCGCGCTGGTGAGCAAGATCCTCGCTCATGCTGCGGAGCATCTGCGGCCGGGCGGCTCTCTGGTATGCGAGATCGGCCACAATCGGCGGGCCCTCGAGCGTGCCTATCCCGCAGTTCCGTTCGCTTGGCCCGAGACCAGCGCCGGAGCGGACCACGTCTTCGTCCTCGAACGCAAGGCACTCGTTCCTCTCAGCGCAGCCGAGCTTCCCTCAAGACCTGCTCGAAAGGGACAAAGCGTGCGGTGAAATGGGGTGGCCGATGGGACTCGAACCCACAACAACTGGAATCACAATCCAGGACTCTACCGTTGAGCTACGGCCACCGTCGAAACACAACTGCTCAATCCGCCGCCTAAACCTGCACCCGCCACGCAGCACCGTCGCAGACGCGATTCTGGCCTGCCCGGCGGGACTCGAACCCACAACCCCCAGCTTAGAAGGCTGGTGCTCTATCCGGTTGAGCTACGGGCAGCCGCCTGCGAAGCTGGTCGGGGTGGAGAGATTCGAACTCCCGACATCTTGCTCCCAAAGCAAGCGCGCTACCAGACTGCGCCACACCCCGAAAAACGGTCGCACATGATACTCCGGGAGAGCCAGCGGAGCAACGCAACTCCGTGAAAGAACTGGGATATAAGCACGGTCCGAGTTTGCTTGCGGCAGGGGTCTATTTCTGCTAAAAAGCGCCTTTCCTTTTTCCAGGCATCTGCATCAATGGCCGTCGAACTGACCCGGAAGAGCTTCACGCCGTACGCACCGAAGAAGGGCGAAGAGTATATGAACGCGCGCCAGCGCACCCACTTCCGGAAGATCCTCGAGCAGCTTAAGGCCGAGCTGTCGGAAGAGATCGATCGCACGGTTCATACCATGCAGGACGAAGCGACCGTGTTCGCGGACCCGAATGACCGAGCCAGCCAGGAATCCGATATGGCGTTGGAACTTCGCAACCGCGACCGGGAGCGAAAACTGATCAAGAAGATCGATGAAACGATCGGCCGCATCGATGCGAACGAATACGGCTACTGCGACAGCTGCGGAGTGGAGATCGGACTGAAGCGCCTCGAGGCCCGTCCGACTGCGACGCTATGCATAGACTGCAAGACCTTGGACGAGTTGCGCGAGAAGCAGGTCGCCAAGTAGGCAACGCCGGGCACCGCATTCCATGAAAAAGGGCGCCTAGGCGCCCTCTTTTTTTCCCCGAAGCCGCGGGCGCGACTCAGCTCTGCTTTGCCGTCTCGGGTGGATTCACGGCCTTCATCGACAGGCGTACCCTGCCCTTGTCGTCGGCTTCGAGCACCTTCACCTTCACGATCTGCCCTTCCTTGAGGTAGTCGGAGACCGCATTTACTCGCTCGTTGCTTATCTGCGAGATATGCAGCAGGCCGTCGCGTCCGGGCAGCAGCTGAATGATCGCGCCGAAATCGAGCAATCTCAGTACCGGACCTTCGTAGATCTTGCCTACCTCGACGTCCGCGGTCAGCTCGAGGATCTTCTGCTTTGCCGCCTCGCCGCCCTCGGCGCTTGTCGAGGCGATCGATACGGTGCCGTCATCCTCGATTTCGATCGTTGCCCCCGTCGCTTCCTGCAGTCCGCGGATCACGACGCCGCCTTTGCCGATCACGTCGCGAATCTTCTCCGGATTGATCTTGATCTTGATGATGCGCGGCGCAAAGGTCGAAACCTCCTGGCGCGAATGCTGCATTGCCTGCTGCATGAGGCCCAGGATGTGCAGCCTGCCTTCCCGCGCCTGATCAAGCGCCACGCGCATGATCTCCTTGGTGATCGATTCGATCTTGAGGTCCATCTGCAGCGCGGTGACCCCACGGTCAGTGCCGGCCACCTTGAAGTCCATGTCTCCGAGATGATCCTCGTCGCCGAGAATGTCTGTAAGCACCGCGAAGCGCTTGCCTTCCTTGATCAGGCCCATCGCGATGCCGGCGACGTGCGCCTTGACCGGCACGCCCGCGTCCATCAGTGCCAGGCTGCCGCCGCACACAGACGCCATCGAGGAGGATCCATTCGACTCGGTGATCTCGGACACGACCCGCATCGAATAACCGAACTCTTCTGCCGTAGGCAACACCGCAGCCAGCGCCCGCTTGGCGAGCCGGCCATGGCCGACCTCGCGCCGTTTCGGCGTACCCATGCGCCCCGTTTCGCCCGTCGCGTAGGGAGGCATGTTGTAGTGCAGCATGAACCGCTCGCGGTATTCGCCCATCAGTGCGTCGATGATCTGCTCGTCCCGTCCGGTCCCGAGCGTTACGGTGACCAGGGCTTGCGTTTCACCGCGGGTGAACAACGCCGATCCGTGAGTACGCGGCAGCACTCCGGGCCGGATGGTAATTGGTCGGACCGTCCTCGTATCCCGGCCATCGATGCGGGGCTCGCCGTCGAGGATTTGACTACGTACGATCTTCGATTCGATGTCGAAAAATATCTCCTTCACCTCGTTCGAACTGATCTCGGTTCCGGCGTCTTTCGCCTCCTCTTGCAGTTTGGCGAGAGTCGCCTTGCGAATCTCTCCCAGCCTCACGTTGCGTGTTTGCTTCTGGCGCATCTCGAACGCTTCGCGCAGATCTTTTTCGGCCAGCTCGCCCACTCGGGCGATCATGGCCTGGTTCTTCTGCGGCAGCTGCACTTCCCAGGCCGGCTTGCCGGCAACTTCCGCCAGTTCGTCAATTGCGCGAATGGCCGCCTGCATCTGCTCGTGGCCGAACACGACCGCCCCGAGCATCACGTCCTCAGGCAACTCCAATGCCTCGGACTCCACCATCAGCACGCCCTGGTCGGTACCGGCGACAACCAGATTTAGTTTCGAATCCTTCAGCTGCGTGGTGGTCGGATTGAGCACAAATTGACCATCGATATAACCCACCCGGCAACCACCGATCGGTCCGCTGAACGGAATGCCGGAGAGGGTGAGCGCGGCCGAAACCCCGAGCATTGCGGGAATATCAGGGTCGACCTCGGGGTTGCACGACATAACGGTGGCGACGACCTGCACTTCGTTGTAGAACCCGTCCGGAAACAACGGCCGGATCGGGCGGTCGATCAGCCTGCAAGTGAGCGTCTCCTTTTCGGAAGGACGCCCTTCACGCTTGAAGAAGCCCCCGGGAATCTTGCCGGCAGCATAAGTCTTCTCGACGTAGTCGACTGTCAGCGGGAAGAAATCCTGTCCCGATCGGGCCTCCTTCGCCGCCACGACAGTGGCTAGTACTACCGTGTCGTCGATGGTGCAGAGCACGGCGCCATGCGCCTGGCGAGCAATCTCGCCGGTTTCGAACGTGACCTGCTGGTTACCGTATGTGAACGTCTTCTTGATCGGATTCAAAGCTTGTTTCCTCTAAATGCAAGCTGCGCCGCCTTGGCGGCGCGAGGGTGCGGCGCTCAGCGCTCGCGGCTGACGCAAAAAACGAAAACGCTCATCTGTTGAATGAGCGTCTTCCTTCGATACATCGAGAGAGAGGCTACTTACGCAGGCCGAGCCGCTCGATCAGCGCCCGATACTTGTCCGCGTCGGTGCGCTTCAGGTAGTCGAGCAACTTACGTCGCTGGCTAACCATCTTCAGCAGGCCGCGGCGCGAATGGAAATCCTTGACATGGCTCTTGAAGTGCTCGGAAAGGCCGTTAATCCGCTCCGTAAGAAGTGCGATCTGCACCTCCGGCGAGCCAGTGTCTTTACCGGAGCGTTGAAACTGTTGAACAACCTGCGCCTTCTGCGCTACCTGCAATCCCATATTCTCTCCTCGTGCGAAGCAGGATTTTAACTCAAGCCGCACGCTATTCACAAGTTTTTTTATGTATTTCAGCCGGTTGCGCCTGTCCCGTCTCCCCCGGCGGGGCGGTCAGTCTCACCGGTCGCAGCGACCCTGTCCCGTCCGCCAAGCCCAGCCCGATCAGTCCAACCGGGCCGTACAGCGCGCACTGCCCCGCCGGCCCGGGATCCACTCTGATCGCCTGACCGTCGCGCAAGCGTCCTTCCTGCTCGACGCTGCAGTCCATGCGGGGCAGATTGCCCAGCAACGCTCCCAGCGGCAAGAGCCGGCGTTCTCGTTCATCCTCGGTCATTTCTCCAAGCGCCTCGAGGGTGCTCGCGTCGTCCACCGACAGGCCGCCTGACCCAGTGCGGCGCAGGGAGGCCAGGTGCGCACCGGTGCCAAGCGCCGCTCCGATATCCTCCGCCAGACTACGCACGTAAGTTCCCTTGCTGCAGCGAACTCGCAGCTCAAGAAGGGCTCCCTGCAGCGAGACCCGAACCAGCTCGTGAATCGAGATCGCGCGCGGGAGGCGCTCCACGGTCTTACCTTCGCGCGCCAAAACGTAAAGGGGCTTGCCCTTCAGCTTGAGGGCGGAGTACATGGGCGGAATCTGCGAGATCGGGCCGCGAAACTTCGCCAAGACCGCGTCGATCTGCGGCTCTGAAACGCTCACCGGCCGCTGCTCGATGATCTGGCCCTCAGAGTCCCCGGTTGTAGTCGTCACACCGAGGCGAACCGTGGCGAGATAGCACTTGTCAGCGTCCAGCTGCGAGCCTGCAAACTTGGTCGCATCACCGAACAGCACCAGAAGCAGTCCCGATGCGAGCGGATCCAGCGTTCCGCCATGACCCGCCTTGGCGGCTCCGAACAAACGCTTGACTGCCTGCAGCGCCGCGTTCGAGCTGAGGCCGACCGGTTTGTCCAATAGAAGGGCCGCGTCCACCCGGCGGCGCATGCTAGGACCCGCGCGGCTCAGCGCTTCTGTCCGCCGGTGACGCTGTCGATGAGTTTCGACAGATGAGCTCCGCGCTCGATCGACTCATCGTATGCGAACCGAAGCTCCGGCGCCGTGTAGAGTTTGATGCGTTTCGCCAATTGCGTTCGCAGAAAGCCTCCTGCGCGCCGCAAGCCCTCGATTGCCGCCGGAACGTGCGAGGCGTCGAGGCAGGTAAAGAACACTGTCGCGTGAGCGCAGTCCGGTGAAACTTCGACACCGGTCAGCGTGATCATCCCAACCCTAGGGTCGCGCAGCTCGCGGTGCAGAATCGAGGAGAGCTCCCGCTGTATCTGGTCCCCGACCTTCTGTGCACGTCCGCTGCGTCGCACCATGCCGATCGCTAGAGTGTGCGGGCGACTTCCATCACCTCGAAAACCTCGAGCTGATCGCCTTCCTTCAGATCGTTGAAGTTCTTCAAAGAGATGCCGCATTCAAACCCGGCCTTGACCTCACGCACGTCGTCCTTGAATCGCTTTAGCGAATCAATGTCGCCGGTATGGATCACGACGTTGTCCCGCAGCACGCGAACTTGCGCGCCGCGCTTGACGTTGCCTTCGAGCACATAACAACCGGCGACCGCTCCCACTTTCGAGATGCGGAACACTTGGCGGACGTCGACCAACCCAATTACCTGCTCTTTTCTCTCGGGCGCCAGCATGCCGGAGAGGGCAGCCTTGATCTCCTCGACCGCTTCGTAAATGATGTTGTAGTAGCGCACATCCACACCGGCGCTCTCGATCAGCTTGCGCGCCGTCGCATCGGCACGAGTATTAAAGCCAATGATCACCGCGCCCGATGCCATCGCAAGATTGACGTCCGATTCGGTGATGCCGCCCACGCCGGCGTGCACCACGTTTACTTTCACTTCGTCGGTCGAGAGCCGCGCAAGCGCATGCGCAAGGGCTTCCTGCGAGCCTTGGACGTCGGCTTTGAGCACGATTGCGAGAGTCTTCTTCTCGCCCTCGCCCATTTGCTCGAACACATTCTCGAGCTTGGCGGCCTGCTGCTTCGCGAGCTTGACGTCCCGGAACTTACCCTGGCGGAACAGAGCGATCTCACGCGCCTTGCGCTCATCGGCCATCACGACCATTTCTTCGCCTGCCTGCGGCACTTCGGACAGACCCTGGATCTCGACCGGAATCGACGGGCCCGCCGACTGCACCGGTTTGCCGTTTTCGTCCAGCATCGCTCGAACCCGGCCGAATACCGCGCCAGCAAGCACTATGTCGCCGCGCTTGAGTGTTCCGGACTGTACCAGTAGCGTCGCGACCGGGCCGCGTCCCCTGTCCAGCCGGGCCTCGATTACGACGCCTTTGGCCGGTGCGTCCACCGGGGCCTTCAGTTCCAGCACTTCGGCCTGCAGGAGCACGCGCTCCAGTAGATCGTCTATGCCCTGCCCGGTCTTCGCCGACACAGGCACGAACGGCGCATCGCCCCCATATTCTTCCGGAACGACGCCGTGGCTCAGAAGTTCCTGTTTGACCTTCTCCGGATTGGCGTCCGGCTTGTCTATCTTGTTTAGCGCAACCACGAGCGGCACTTCGCCGGCTTTCGCATGGTTGATCGCCTCGATCGTCTGCGGCATGACGCCGTCGTCTGCCGCCACGACGAGAATGACCAAGTCGGTCACCTTGGCGCCGCGTGCCCGCATCGCAGTAAAGGCCTCGTGACCAGGGGTATCGAGGAAGGTCACCACGCCGCGCGGCGTCTCGACGTGGTAGGCACCGATGTGCTGCGTAATGCCCCCTGCCTCACCCGCCGCCACCTTGGCCCGCCGAATATAGTCGAGCAGCGAGGTTTTGCCGTGATCGACGTGCCCCATGACCGTCACGACCGGCGGACGCGTCACCGCATCGACCGCGGCTTCTGCCCCGACATCACTCAGATACGCTTCGGGATCCTCCAATTTCGCGGGCTTGCCCTTGTGCCCCATCTCCTCGACCACGATCATCGCGGTCTCCTGATCCAGGACTTGGTTGATCGTAGCCATACTGCCGAGCTTCATTAGGGTCTTGATGACCTCTGCCGCCTTCACTGACATCTTGTGCGCCAGCTCGCCGACCGTGATCGTTTCCGGCACCGCAACCTCGCGCACAATCGGTTCCGTCGGTTGTGAGAAGCCCGGTTGCTCCGCAGCGGCGGCTGAAGGCCGATGTCTAGCGCCACCGCGCGCGTGCCAGCCGCCCACCCCGCCGCCCGCGTCGCCGCGGGTCTTGATCATCCTTCGCCTCACCGAATCGTCGCGTAGGACGGTAGTCGTCTTGACCTTCTTCGCTTTCCGCTCGCCCTTGCCCTCCTCGCCTTTGGGCTTTGGCGCATGAAGCGTACCCTCCGAGGCCGCGGCCGCGGCCGCGGCGTTCGGTACCGCAGCCTTCTGCAACGCCGCCTGTGCCTCCCGCTCGGCCTGCTTCTGCTCGGCCTCGCGCTTTTCACGCTCCTGCTTGTCGCGCAGCTCCTGCGCTTGAATCTCAGCAAGCTGCCGCTGGCGGCGCGCTTCTTCTTCGCGCAACTCGATTTCTTTGGCATCCAGTGCGGAAGCCGGCGGGGTCGACATCACCGGAGCGGGAGCAGAAGCCGGCAATGGCGCCGCCGCAGTCACCGCCTCTTCCGCGCCTTCGGCTGCCGCCTCGGACGGATCACGCTTCACGAACACCCGCTTCTTGCGCACCTCGACTTGAATGGTGCGTGCCTTGCCCGAGGAGTCGGATTTCTTGATCTCGCTCGTCTGCTTGCGCGTGAGAGTGATCTTGTTCTTCGCTTCCGCAGATCCGTGCGATTTGCGCAGATATTCCAGAAGGCGGGACTTGTCCTGCTCAGTCAATGAGTCCTCGGGGACGCGTTTCTCCACCCCCGCGGCGCGCAGCTGCTCGAGCAGGACCGATGGCGGTACTTTAAGCTCGCTGGCGAATTGTGCGACGCTGGTCTGAGCCACGTTACTGAACCTCCTTGTGCTCTGCCTCACCCGTGGCGGGTTCGTCCGCGAACCAGTGCGCACGCGCCGCCATGATCAAGGTCTTCGCGCGCTCCTCGTCGATCCCGCTGAGCTCCGCAAGCTCGTCGACTGCGAGATCGCCGAGATCATCGCGCGTCTTCACGCCGCCCTCCGCAAGCTTGGCGGCCAGTTGGGTATCCATGCCCTCCAGCTGGAGAAGGTCCGCGGCCACTCCCTCGACTTTCTCCTCGTTCGCGATCGCCGCGACCAGCAGTGCGTTGCGTGCGCGATTGCGAAGCTCGTTGACGGTGTCCTCGTCAAACGCCTCGATTTCGAGCAACTCGTTGATCGGCACGTACGCAATTTCCTCCAGCGTCGAGAAACCTTCCTGAATCAGGATGTCGGCGACCTCCTCATCGACGTCGAGTCGCTCGATGAACAGATTGCGCGTACGACCGCTTTCCTCGGCCTGCTTGGTGGCCGACTCTTCCTCCGTCATCAAGTTGATCTGCCATGCCGTAAGCTCCGAGGCGAGCCGCACGTTCTGTCCGCTGCGGCCGATTGCGATGGCGAGATTCTCCTCATCCACCACGACATCCATTGCATGCTTTTCTTCATCCACCACGATCGACGATACTTCCGCGGGCGCCAGCGCACCTATCACGAATTGCGCCGGATCCGCAGACCAAAGCACGATGTCGACCCGTTCGCCCGCCAATTCCTGCGTGACGGCCTGCACGCGCGAGCCTCGCATGCCCACGCATGTGCCGATGGGGTCGATGCGCTTGTCGTTCGAATGCACGCCGATCTTTGCCCGAATCCCCGGATCGCGCGCGGCAGACTTGATTTCCAGCAAGCCTTCCTCGATTTCCGGAACTTCGAGCTCGAATAGCTTCATGATGAATTGCGGGGCCGTGCGCGAGAGTATGAGTTGCGGCCCGCGCGCGCCCCGGTCGATCTTCATCACCCAGGCCCTGACCCGATCTCCAATGCGCAGGTTTTCCTTTGGAATCATCTGATCACGCGGCAGCAGCGCCTCTAGCCGCCCCGACTCGACGATTGCGCTGCCGCGCTCCATCCGCTTCACAGTGCCGGTGACCAGTTCATCGCCTCGCGAGAGGAAGTCGTTCAGAATCTGCTCCCGCTCTGCATCGCGAATGCGCTGCAGAATCACCTGCTTGGCTGTCTGCGCCCCGATGCGGCCGAACTCGATCGGTTCGAGCGCTTCTTCCACGTAGTCGTCGAGCTTGAGCTCGGGGTTACGCCCTTGCGCCTCAGACAGTGTGATCTGCGCTGCCGGAATTTCCAGCACGTCGTCCGGGACCACCTTCCAGCGCCTGAACGATTCGTAGTTCCCGGTGTTGCGATCGATCGCGACCCGCACCTCGACGTCGTCGCTGAAGCGCTTCTTGGTGGCCGAGGCAAGCGCCATTTCCAGCGCCGCAAATACAACGTCGCGATTGACGTTCTTCTCTCGCGCCAGGGCATCCACAAGAAGCAGAATTTCACGACTCATTGAATATCTCCAAATTACTCACAAGTCCGGAACTAGCCGCGCCCGTTCCATGCCTGCGAGACTCAACTCAATCGCCTGGCCGTCGACGACTACCGTCACGACCTCGCCCGTCGTTTCCTGCAGCGTTCCGACGAAGCGGCGTCTGCCGCTCGCGTCCGGCGCCCGCATACGCACATCCACCTTCTGACCGGCGAACCGCGCAAAGTCCGCGGCCTTGCGCAGCGGCCGATCGAGGCCCGGCGAAGAAACCTCGAGGCGGTCGAAATCAATCCCCTCGACCGCGAAAACACGCGTCAGGTGGTGGCTGACGTCGGCGCAATCGTCCACCGACACGCCTCCCGGCTTGTCGATGAAAACGCGCACCATCCGCCCTCTGCTCGACACCTGGGTGTCGACCAGCTCAAAACCCAGCCCCGCCACGGCGGGCTCCACTACGCCGGCGATCGCCCCCATATACCCGTTCGGCTGCGCAAACAAAAAATGGGCCGAAGCCCATCGCGCCTTGTCGGACCCCAATCAATGCCTATGGGGCCCTAAAGCTTTTGAAGTTTAACAGATTTTCGTGCGACGGACAATCCTGCCGACCGAAGGCGCCCGTTACCCCGCAGGTGTGGGCGCAGTCAGCAATTCACGTACTCTTTGCGGCTCGAGTTCGCGCCACTGTCCTGGCTCAAGGTCCCGCGGCAGGCGAACAGGCCCGAAGGCGGTCCGTACCAATCGGCTTACTCGCAGACCCACCGCCTCGAAAAGCCGCCGGACCTCGCGATTGCGCCCTTCGCGTAGTGCCACGCTGTACCAGCGATTGGCTCCCGTGTCGCCATTGTGCGCATCGATCCGCTCGAACGCCGCCCTACCGTCGTCGAGCTCGACCCCTTGCAGCAACCGGCGCCGCTCCGCAGGACCGAGGCGCCCCAACGCGCGGACCGCGTACTCGCGCACCATCCCATATCTGGGGTGCATCATCCGATTGGCGAGTTCCCCCGAATTAGTGAATAGCAATAGCCCCGAAGTGTTTATGTCCAGTCGACCGACGGCAGCCCACTTGCCACCTCCTACTGCAGGCAGCCGCGCGAATACAGTTGGGCGACCGCCCGGATCTTGACGGGTGACGAGCTCTCCGATCGGCTTGTGATAGAGCAGTACACGTGGTAGCCCGGATGTCTCGCGCATGGCAACCGGCTCGCCATCGACGCATACTCGGCTCGCCGAAGTTGCCCGATCTCCCAGCTGCGCGATTCGCCCATCCACCGACACGCGGCCAGCGCTGATCCAGCCCTCTATTTCGCGCCGCGAACCGAGTCCGGCTGCGGCAAGCAGCTTCTGCAGGCGTTCCGCCCCGCCCGCCTCAGGCGCCGGTTGTGGATTCGACGTGCTCTGCCGGCGTGGCTGCCGCCTGCGTGTCGCTGGCGTCGGTCTGGGCCGTGGCGGGTTCAATTTGCAGTGTCCTGGCAATTTCCTCGAGCGGCGGCAGTTCCTCGAGCGAGCGCAGCCCAAGGTCGTCGAGAAACGCTTTGGTCGTCGCGTACAGCGCCGGTCGGCCGGGAGTCTCGCGGTGCCCGACTGTGTCGATCCAGCCCCGGGTCTCGAGCGTCTGGATGATCTGCGCCGAGACCGCGACGCCGCGGATGTCCTCTATGTCCCCCCGGGTCACCGGTTGTCGATACGCGATGATCGCGAGCGTCTCCATCACGGCACGGGAATAACGTGGCAGCCGCTCCGGATTCAGGCGATCGACGTAATTCTGGAATTCGGGCCGCGTCTGGAATCGCCAGCCGCTCGCGAGGTTCACCAGCTCGACAGCGCGATCACGCCATTCCTCGCGCAATTCGCCTAGCAGTCGCCGCAGCGTGTCCGCTCCGATTTCTTCGTCAAACAGACGTCTCAGATCAATGAGCGAAAGCGGTTCGCGCGAGGAAAGCAACGCCGCCTCAATAACACGTTTGACTTCAGTGGGGCTCAGCATTCGCTAATTTTACGTAGATGGGCGCGAAACATTCGGACTGAGTGATTTCGATCAACAGCTCGCGGGCCAACTCCAGCAGCGCGAGGAAATTCACCACCAGGACCGCGACACCACGCGCCGGGTCGAACAGCTCGGAAAACTCTAGCACTCGATGCTCGCGCAGCCGCCGCAGTATTGCGCTCATGTGCGCGCGCACTGACAACTCCTCGCGCGAAACGCGGTGGTGCGCGGCGAGGCGCGCGCGCGTGAGCAGGCCGCGCCATGCTTCCGCCAGATCGCGCGCATCGACTTCAGGCAAGCGCTCCTCGACTGTCTTTTCAATCCAGACCGAGATTGCGACGATATCGCGCCCAACCTGGGGCAGCGCGTCCAGCCTGTGGGCCGCCTGCTTGATCTGCTCGTATTCGAGCAGGCGCCTGACCAGCTCGGCGCGCGGATCTTCTTCCTCCTCGGCCAGAGACGGCGGTCGAGGGAGCAGCATGCGCGACTTGATGGCCATGAGCATGGCCGCCATGACCAGATACTCGGCGGCAAGCTCCAGGTTCTTCGAGCGCATCATCTCGACGTACTCCAGATATTGGCGCGTGAGCGGCGCCATCGGGATATCCAGCACATCGAGGTTCTGCTTGCGGATCAGGTACAGCAAGAGGTCGAGGGGCCCTTCGAATGCCTCCAGAATCACTTCGAGCGCATCTGGCGGGATGTACAGGTCGTGCGGGAACTCGGCCAGCGGCTCGCCGTAGAGGCGCGCGATTGGCGTGGCGATAGTCTGTTGGACGGGCTCTGACATCAGTTGTAGCTCAAACCCATTGCCTCGCGCACGTCGCGCATGGTCTCGCCGGCCAATTTGCTTGCACGGTCGCAGCCGTCGGCAATGATGTTCTTGACCAGCGTTGGGTCATCGAGATAGGTCTGGGCGCGTTCACGCATCGGGGCGAGCTCCGCCTGCACTGCATCGATTACCGGCTGCTTGCATTCTAGGCAGCCGATCCCCGCTGTCGTGCACCCCTGGCGCACCCAGTCCTTCCGCGGCTGGTCGGAGTAGACAAGATGCAGCTGCCAGACCGGGCAGACGTCGGGATTGCCCGGGTCGCTGCGCTTCACACGCGCCGGATCCGTCGGCATGGTTCGAATCTTCTTGGCAACCGTTTCCGGCTCGTCGCGCAGTTCAATAGCGTTGCCGTAAGACTTGGACATCTTCTGCCCGTCCAGGCCCGGCAGGCGCGCCGACTCGGTCAGCAGCGCGTCTGGCTCCACAAGGATCTTCTTGCCGCTTCCCTCGAGCCAACCGAACAGGCGCTCTCGATCGCCGCGCGGCAGGTTCTGCTGCTCCTCCAAGAGCGCCTGTGCGCGCTGCAACGCCTCGACGTCTCCCTGCTCGAGGAATTTCGTCCGTAGGTCGTTGAACACCCGAGCCTTCTTCGATCCCATCTTCTTTACTGCGGCCTTCGCCTTGTCCTCGAATCCAGCTTCGCGCCCGTAAAGGTGGTTGAAGCGCCGTGCCACCTCGCGCGTAAACTCGACGTGGGGAACCTGGTCCTCTCCCACTGGCACGTACTTGGCCCGATAGATGAGGATATCCGCGGATTGCAGCAGCGGGTAGCCAAGAAAGCCGTAGGTCGAAAGATCGCGATCCGAGAGCTTTTCCTGCTGGTCCTTGTAGGTCGGCACCCTCTCGAGCCAACCGAGCGGCGTCATCATCGAAAGCAGCAGATGCAGTTCCGAATGCTCCGGCACCAGGGACTGGACGAACAGGGTCGCTTGGTTGGGGTCGACGCCGGCGGCAAGCCAGTCTACGACCATATCCCACGAATTCTTCTGAACCTGGCCTGGCGCCTCATAATCCGTAGTAAGAGCGTGCCAGTCCGCGACAAAGTAGAGGCAGGGATATTCCGCTTGCAGCCTGACCCAGTTCTTCAGCACGCCGTGATAATGCCCCAAGTGCAGCGCACCGGTGGGCCGCATGCCCGAGAGGACTCGTGTTTCGTACATGAGAAATCGTGTCCTAGAGCATCACGACGGCGTGTATGAGCGAAACTCCTACATTCACCAGCGGCCCGAGAACGAAATCGAGCACGTGGGTAACGAGCATGAGCAGCAGGAGCGGCAACCCCCAAGGTTCGAGCTTGGCGTATTGCCACGATGCGCGTCCCGGTAGCAGGCTCGCTACGATTCGTCCCCCATCGAGCGGCAGGATCGGAAGCAGATTGAGAAACATGAATACGAGGTTGATCAGAATGCCCGCTTTTGCCATGGCCGCCATCGGCACTGAGAAGAAATTTAGCGGCAGCACCAGGGCCGCCTTCAGCAGCACGGCCCACGCGAGCGACATCGCGAGGTTGGCGGCAGGCCCGGCGGCCGCGACCCACGCCATGTGCCGCTTCGGGTTACGCAGGGCGGAGTAATTGACCGGAACCGGCTTTGCCCAACCGAACAGGAACACTCCGCGCGAAACAAGCAGTATCAGCAGGGGAACCACGATCGTGCCCACGAGGTCGATGTGCCGCAGCGGGTTGAGGCTCACCCTCCCCTGTGCGTAGGCTGTCATGTCTCCGAAATGGCGAGCGACGTAGCCGTGAGCCGCTTCGTGCAAAGTAATCGCCAGAATCACGGGGAGCGCGAAAATGGCAATCGTCTGTACGAGCTGGTTAACGTCCATCGATGAGATTCTAAAACGTTGAATTCTAGCAGATAGGCCGCGGCGACCGACGCCGCACCCTACGCGACCACGCCGAGAGTCTCGAGCGCTCCCCGTCCCTTGCGCACTACCAGGGGCTCGGCACCGGTGAGGTCGATCACGGTCGTCGGCACGACGCCGCATGAGCCCGCATCGATCACCAGGTCGAGCTCGTGCTCGAGACGCGCCCGGATCTCCCCCGCGTCGGAAAGCGGTTGCGCGTCGCCGGGAAGCTGTAGCGTCGCCGAGAGCATCGGCTCGTTCAGCTCGGCTAGCAAGGCGTGCGCCACGGCGTGCGAGGGCACCCGCACACCGATCGTCCTTCGTTTGGGATGCAATAGCCGCCGCGGCAGCTCGCGCGTTGCGCGCAGGATGAACGTATAGCTGCCGGGCGTGGCTGCCTTCAACAGCCGGTACTGCGCGTTGCCGACAATCGCATAGGCGGCGATTTCCGACAGATCGCGGCACATCAGCGTGAGATGATGCCTCTCGTCCACCATGCGCACCCGGCGCAGGCGCTCGAGTGCCTTGGCATCTCCGACCTGGCAGCCAAGGGCATAGCAGGAATCCGTCGGATACGCGATCAACCCGCCGTGGCGCAGGATCTCCGCGGCCTGGCGCACGAGGCGCAGTTGCGGATGCGTCGCATGGATCTGAAAGTACTGCGCCACGGTCTCAGAACTCCCAGTCTGCCCAGACCGGGCGCAGGCGGGGATCCAGAGCGGGCGGGCTCCCGAGTTCAGCGCCCTCATCCGGTGCGTGAAAATCCGATCCGCGCGACGCCGCCAATCCGTGCCGCACGGCAAGCGCCCCGAATAACGCGTACTGGTCCTGCGAGTGGCTGCCGCTCACGACTTCGATCGCGCCACCGCCCGACGCCCGGTACTCCGCCAACAGACTTTCCATCGCGCCTGCCGAGAGCGCGTAACGACCGGGATGCGCGAGCACGGCTCGGCCGCCGGCGTCCCCGATCCAGCGCAATGCGTCCGCCAGTTCCGCCCAGCGGTGCGGCACGTACCCTGGCTTGCCCGGAACCAGGTAGCGTCGAAACGCATCCTTGGTGGTGGCCACGCGGCCGGACCGCGCGAGATAGCGCGCGAAGTGGGTCCGACTCACCATGGTCGGGTTCTGGGCCAGCGCGAGCGCACCCTCGAATCCTCCTGAAATCCCCGCCCGCTCGAGGCTGCGCCCCATCTCCCGCGCGCGCTCTAGGCGCCCGGAACGTACGCGCTCGAGCCCGGTGCGCAGCGCCGCGTTGCGAACATCGACTCCCAGACCGACCACGTGCAGCGTTAATCCTCGCCAGCTGACCGATATCTCGACGCCGTCGACAAAGGCGATCCCCGCTTCGTGCGCCGCCTCGCGGGCCTCCTGCAGGCCCTCCAGTTGATCGTGATCGGTGAGCGCAAGCACTTCTACTCCCTGTGCGGCCGCGCGCCGCACAACGTCGCCAGGTGACAGCGCGCCGTCCGAAGCAGTGGAGTGACAGTGCAAATCGACGTTCACGCTCGGTCCAGCAGAAACTCCTCGATTCGCGCCGCCAGAGTCTCGGGCTGGTCGTGGTGAAGCATATGCCCGGCGTCAGGGATCGTGACATGGCGCATGTTCGGGATCGCGGCGCGGCGTTCGGCATATTGCTCGGCGCCGATCCCGATCCGCTTCAGCGCCTCGGATTCGCTGGCATCGACCCACAATACCGGTGCGCTTACCTGTCGCCAAATGGCGCGCGCCTCCTCGTAGCGGTACAGGATCGGATTGACGATCTTGTGCGCCGGATCGCCGCGCAAGTACACGCGGCCGTCCACCTCGCGACCCCAATGCCGGGCCAGAAATTCCGCGCGCTCGCGCGTCAGGCGAGCATTGTTCTTCTGCAGCCGGTCGGCGAGCGCCGCGAAGTCCGGGTAGCTGCGTAGTCGCGGGGGCGCGTGCAGTTCCTGGAGCCAGCGCGCATACCGGCTCGGCGCCTGCCCGGGCTGCGTAGCCGACATGCCGAAGCCCTCGAGATTGACCAGTTTCGACACGCGTCCGGGGCGCACGCCCGCATAGAGCGTCGCTACGTTTCCCCCCAGACTGTGCCCCACGAGATTCACTGGATGTTCGGGCTGGATGCGCTCGAGCAACGCGTCAAGGTCGCCTAGGTAATCCGGGAACCAGTAGCAGTCCGACTGACCCCAGTCGGTCTCACCATATCCTCTCCAGTCCGGCGAAAAGACGTCCCAATGCAGAGACATCGCATCGACCAGGAACTGGAATGAAGCGGACACGTCCATCCAGCCGTGCAGCAGGACGATGCGTCGATCCGCGTCGCCGGGCCAATGGCGCACGTGGTAGCGCAGGCGGCGGACATCGAAATACAGTGATTCGCTATGACGCATGAGCGGCCGAGAAAGCCGCGATCTTACTGGAACTCGAATCCGATTTCGGGTCGCCGCCCGGAAATGATGTCCGCGAGCGCGCGCCCCGAGCCGCAAGCAAGCGTCCAGCCGAGCGTACCGTGGCCGGTATTGAGATAAAGATTCCGTAACCGCGTGCCGCCGATCAACGGCACGTTGTTCGGCGTTGCCGGCCGCAGACCGGCCCAGGGCGTGACCTCACCGAACGGCGCGAGCAACGGGAACAGCTGCCGTACGCGCTCGACAATTGCGTTGCAGCGAACTGGATTCACCTCTGTGTCGTAGCCTCCGAGTTCGGCGGTGCCGGCGCCGCGCAGACGGGTTCCGAGGCGCGAGATGACAATCTTGCAATCCTCGTCGGTAAGGCTGACAGTTGGCGCGAGCGTGGACTGCTCGGGCGTGAGCGTAATCGTGATCGAATATCCCTTCAGTGGATACACCGGCACGCGCACGCCAAGCGGCCCACAAAGCAGCGGGCTGTAGCTGCCCATCGCCACGACGTAGGCGTCGCCCTCGATCCGTGCGGTGCCCGGGCTGCGCACGGCCACACCCGTTACGCGGTCGCCGGCAAACTCGATCGCCTGCACGCTCGTCGCGTAAAGGAAGCTCACACCGTGCGCTTGCGCGAGACGAGCCAGCCCGCGCGTGAACTCGAAGGCGTCGCCCGATTCGTCCTGCGGCGTGTGCACGCCCCCCGCGATGCGAACCCTGCTGCTCTCCAGCGCGGGTTCGAGCTTGATGCACTCGGCTGCGGACTTCACGTTGCGGACAACGCCGAGCTGTCGCATAGCCTCCGCGTGCCGCGCGAGTGCCTCGAAGTCCCGCTCGTCGCTACAGAAATGCAGAATGCCGCGCCGCGAGCTTTGGTATTCAATACCGGTGCGCTCCCGCAGGGCGCTCAGGCTGTCGCGGCTGTACAGCGCAAGGCCGGCCAGCTCGCGCGTGTTGCGCTCGAACCTTCCCGGAAGGCATTCGAGAAGGAAGCGCACAACCCATTCCCACTGCGCGAGGCTGACACGGGGCCGGAACAGCATGGGCGCATCCTCGCGACCCAGCCACTTGAGGAGCTTGGGCAGCGCGTCCGGGCGCGCCCATGGTTCGGCGTGCCCGGCCGATATCTGGCCGCCATTGGCGAACGAAGTCTCTCGCCCGGCCTCGGATTGACGATCGACGACAGTGACCTCGTGGCCCGCTTCGGCGAGATACCACGCGGTTGTCACGCCCACCACTCCGGCACCCAACACCACGACTCTCAAGCGGCGTTCTCTCCTCGGTTCACGCACGCTATGATAGCCACCACTGCCACTCCAGCCGGAACGCCGCAATGCCAATCTTCTCGATCGGCGATCGTCGCCCCGAATTCCGGGGCGAGCATCATTACATCGCCCACGACGCGACGTTGGTCGGCTCGATCACGCTCGAGAACGAGGCAAGCGTCTGGTTCCAGGTCGTCGTTCGCGCCGAGAACGACCGTGTTCATCTCGGCGAAGGCTGCAACGTGCAGGACGGGTCGGTGCTGCACGTCGACCCCGGCTTTCCGCTCACGCTGGGAAGAATGGTGACGATCGGGCACAAGGCAATGCTGCACGGCTGTACCATCGGCGAGGGATCTCTGGTCGGAATCAACAGCGTCGTCATGAACGGCGCGCGCGTCGGCAAGGAGTCGCTGATCGGCGCCAACACGCTGATTCCGGAAGGCAAGGAAATCCCGGACGGGGTCCTGGTGCTCGGGTCGCCCGGGAAAGTCGTGCGCGAGCTCCGCCAGGAAGAGCGCGCCAACCTGCTGAGAATCGCGCAAGGCTACATCGAGCGCTCGCGGTGGTATCGCACAGAGCTGCGCGCTCTGGCGCTGCCTCCGTCCGCGACCTAGATGATCATTTCGGCGCCATCCGGATCGCCCCGTCGAGACGAATCACTTCGCCGTTGAGCATCTCGTTCTCCACAATGCTTCTCACGAGCTGCGCGTATTCGGCGGCGCGCCCGAGGCGCGGCGGGAACGGAACCATCTTGCCCAGCGAGTCTTGCGCCTCCTTCGGCAGCCCCATCAGCATCGGCGTCTCGAATATCCCGGGGGCGATGGTGCAAACGCGGATACCGCTGCGCGCGAGGTCGCGCGCGATCGGCAGCGTCATGCCGACGACACCGCCCTTCGAGGCAGAGTACGCTGCCTGACCGATCTGCCCGTCGAACGCGGCAACCGACGCCGTATTGACGATCACGCCGCGTTCCCCCGCCGCGTTCGGACCTGCCTTGGCCATCGAATCCGCTGTCAGGCGGATCATGTTGAAGGTCCCGATCAGATTGACGCCGACCACGCGCGTGAAGCTCGCGAGCCGATGCGGCCCTTCTTTGCCGATCGTTTTCTCGGCGATCGCGATGCCGGCGCAGTTGACCAAGACGTGTACGCCGCCGAACGCGCTCTGCGCGAGCGCAACCGCCGCCGCCGCGTCGGCCTCCGCGGCAACGTCGGTGCAAATGAAGCGGGCTGCGGCACCGAGCGACTTGGCGAGCGCCTCGCCAGCTTCGAGCTGCATGTCGGCGAGCACCACCTTACCTCCCGCCTCGACCGCCATCCGGGCGGTCGCCGCGCCCAAACCCGACGCGCCGCCGGTGACGAGAAACACGCTGTTCTTGATCTGCATGGAAACTCCGCTGTGGACGGCCGGAACGATGACCAAGTTCAAGCATATAACGGAATATTCTTGAGGCGACGGCCCCAATCGTGGACAATCCGGGTTTTTTGAACGGCTGTTCAAAAACCGTGCAAGCGCATCCCAAGGACCCCGCCCACCTGCGACTCGGCTTCGGCATCGACTTCGCCGACCTGTACGACAGCCGCGCGCTGCGCGGCCTGGACGGCAGCTTCCTCGACTTCCTGGGCGAGGCCGATGCCGCACTGCGCGACCGCCTGGCGGCCGCGCGCGAGGCGGCGGGCCAACTGAGCGCCAAGGACGAGTCGGAGCTGTTGATCGCGCTCGCGCCGCATCTCGACGATTTCATCGCGCGCCTGTTCGGGATCGAAGCCGAGGTCCAGGCCCTCGCCGCGCGCCACGACGAGCTGGCACCGCTGTACTCGGTCAAGCGGCTGTTCGTGCAGCGCCGCGCCCTGCATAGAATCAAGAGCGAGGAGGCCCAGGGGGTGCACGGCGAGGAGACTGAGCGTCAGCTCGTTGCCAAATTCGGTGAACCGTTCAGCGAGCTGGCGTTTGCGCGCCATGTCACCGCATGGCAGATGGACGAGGCAGCGAACGCGGAAGCGCTCGAGCTCGCCGCGCGCTACGCGGCATGGGCCACCGTGACGCCCGAAGGCAAAGCGAAACACCGGACCGGCGTGCTGTTCAAGACACCCAGAAAGCTGGATTTCATGCGCCTGGTTCCGATTCATACCGAGACCTCGCAAGGTTATCCCCGTCACACGCTTTCGTCGGAGCACCTGCGACGCCGCGAGGGCTTCGGACTCACCGACCCCGGCACCGATCTCGTGGGCGCGCTCGACCAGGCGAACTATTGCATCTGGTGCCATGAGCAGGACAAGGATTCGTGCTCCAAGGGGCTCAAGGAGAAGGCTCCCGCAAGTACCTTCAAGAAGACCGTATTCGGCGTGACTCTCGCGGGCTGCCCGCTTGAGGAGAAGATCTCGGAATTCCACATGGTCAAGACGCGCGGCCAGCTGCTGGCAGCGCTCGCCATCATCACGGTCGACAACGCCATGGTCGCCGGCACGGGCCACCGGATCTGCAATGACTGCATGAAATCCTGCATCTACCAGAAGCAGGACCCTGTCGATATTCCGCAGGCCGAAACGCGCACCCTCAAGGACGTGCTCGCTTTACCGTGGGGATTCGAGATCTACTCGCTTCTGACGCGCTGGAATCCGCTTGATCTGCGGCGGCCATATCCCAGGCCCGCAAGCGGCAAGCGCGTGCTGGTGGTGGGGCTCGGTCCCGCGGGCTTCACCGTGGCGCACCATCTGATGAACGACGGCCACACCGTGGTCGGCATCGACGGCCTGAAGATCGAGCCCCTCGACCCGTCCTTGTCGGGCGTCGACCCACTGGGCACCCGCAAGCCCTTCCGGCCGATCCGCGGTCTCTCGGAGCTGTATGAGCCTCTGGACGAACGGCTGATGGCCGGCTTCGGCGGCGTGGCCGAGTACGGGATCACGGTTCGCTGGGACAAGAATTTCCTGAAAATCATCCGCTTGCTGCTGGAACGCAGAAGCGAATTCGCGATGTTCGGCGGCGTGCGCTTCGGCGGCACGCTGAGCGCCGAGGATGCGTTCGCGCTCGGCTTTGACCACATCGTGCTCGCGGCGGGAGCCGGGCGCCCGACGCTGCTGGACGTGCCCAACGGTCTCGCGCGAGGTGTCCGCGCAGCATCCGACTTTCTCATGGCGCTGCAGCTCACCGGAGCCGCGCGGCGCGACTCGATCGCCAACCTGCAAATCCGGCTGCCGGTAGTGGTCATCGGTGGCGGCCTGACCGCGATCGATACCGCGACCGAATCACTTGCCTACTACGTCGTGCAGGTCGAGAAATTCCTGTCGCGCTACGAGGCTCTCTGCTCGGAGCGCGGTGAACTCTCGGTGCGCAGCGCATGGAACGCGGAGGAATCGGCGATTGCCGACGAGTTCGTGGACCATGCTCGCGCCATTCGCGCGGAACGGACAGCCGCCCAAGCGGAGGCGCGCGAGCCCAGGCTGCTCGAGCTTCTGCAGTCCTGGGGTGGCGTCACGATCGCATACCGCAGACGGCTGGTCGACGCACCGTCCTACACGCTGAACCACGAGGAGGTCGAGAAAGCGCTGGAAGAAGGCATATCCTTCGCCGAAGGTCTGTCGCCGAGCCGGATCGAAGTCGATCAGTACGGCCATGCCAGAGCGTTGCGATTCTCCCAACAAGGCGGCAGCGAGGTGGAGCTGCGGGCCCGCTCGGTGCTGGTCGCCGCCGGCACCCAGCCCAACACCGTCCTGGGACGCGAGGATCCGTCGCATTTCAGGCTGGACGGCAAGTATTTCGAAGCCTGCGACCCGGAAGGCAATCCGGTGAAGCCCGAGCGAGCCATCTCCAAGCCGCTGCAGCCGAACGTTCTGATGTGGCGCACGCGCGATGGCAGATTCGTGAGCTATTTCGGCGACTTGCATCCGTCCTACTTCGGCAACGTGGTCAAGGCGATGGGAGGGGCCAAGCAGGGCTATCCCACGGTGAGCGCGATGCTTGCGAAAGTGAAGCCCGCGTCCGCGCTGAACGACGCGGAGTTCCTCGCGCTGCTGAATCGAGAATTGCGTCCGGTCATTCACGAGGTCAAGCGCCTGACTCAGACCATCGTCGAAGTCGTGGTCCGCGCCCCGCTCGCCGCTCGGCGCTTCCGCCCCGGACAGTTTTACCGGCTGCAGAATTTCGAATCGCTTGCGCGCCGGACCGCGGACACCACGCTGGCAATGGAGGGGCTTGCCCTGACCGGTGCCTGGGTAGACAAGGCACGCGGGATGCTTTCAACCATCATCCTCGAAATGGGCGGCTCGTCGGATCTGTGCGCCCATCTCGCGCCGGGCGAACCGGTCGTCCTCATGGGTCCGACCGGCACGCCGACCGAGATCCCGCCCGATGAAACGGTCGTCCTGGCGGGCGGCGGACTCGGCAACGCAGTGCTGTTTTCGATCGGCCAGGCGTTGCGCGCGGCGGGCTCGAAGGTACTCTACTTCGCCGGCTACAAGCAGGTCGCCGATCGCTACAAGATCGACGAGATCGAGAAGGCGGCCGACGTGGTCGTGTGGTGCTGCGACCAGTCACCCGGCTTTCGGCCGGCTCGGGCGCAGGATCGCAGTTTTGTCGGCAACATCGTCGAGGCAATGCTCGCCTACGCGCGGGGCCAGCTCGGTGAGCAATCCATCTCCTTCCACGATTGCGACCGCCTGCTCGCGATCGGATCCGACCGCATGATGGCCGCAGTGGCCCGGGCGAGGCACGACGTCCTAAAGGACTACCTCAAGGCCTCGCATCTGGGCATCGGATCGATCAACTCGCCCATGCAGTGCATGATGAAGGAGGTCTGCGCCCAATGCCTGCAGCCGCACGTCGACCCGGTCACCGGCGATCGAAGCTACGTGTTTTCCTGCTTCAACCAGGACCAGCCGCTCGACCTGGTCGACTTTCCGGCGCTCGACCAGCGGCTGCGCCAGAACGGCGTGCACGAGAAACTGACTGCGCAGTGGATTGATCGCTGCCTGCGTGAGCTTCAATTGCGACCCGTAGCGCGTCCGTCTTGAGCTAAGATTTCCACTTTGTGGACCGGAATTCGGGGATGCCTATGATTGTCAAACGTGGATTGCTCGCGCTTTCGCTGCTTGCCGCGCTGGCTGCCGGCGGCAATGCGAGCGCTCAGCCGATCAAGGTTGGCGAACTGAACAGCTACAAGCTGTTCCCGGCGTTCCTGGAACCGTACAAGAAAGGCTGGCAGCTGGCGTTGGAGGAGATCAACGCGGCGGGAGGCGTCAACGGACGCAAGCTAGAGGTCGTATCGCGCGACGATGGCGGAAATCCCGGCGATGCCGTACGGGTCGCGGAGGAACTGATCACGCGCGACCGAGTCAGCATGCTGATGGGCGAGTTCGCCTCGCACATCGGCCTGGCGGTTTCCAATCTCGCCAACCAGCGCAAGGTGGTTTTCGTCGCCGCCGAGCCGCTGACCGACAAGCTTGTATGGGAAGAAGGCAATCGCTACACCTTCCGCCTGCGCCCGTCGACCTACATGCAAGTTGCGATGCTGGTGCCGGAGGCCGTAAAGCTGCACAAGAAGCGCTGGGCCATCGTCTATCCGAATTATGAATACGGTCAGTCCGCGACCGCGTCCTTCAAGAAACTGATGGCCTCGGCACAGCCTGGGATCGAGATTGTCGCCGAGCAGGCTCCGCCGCTGGGCAAGATTGACGCGGGCGCGGTTGTCCAGGCGCTGTCCGACGCGAAGCCAGACGCCATCTTCAGCTCGCTGTTCGCGGCCGATCTTCAGAAATTCGTGCGCGAGGGCAACATCCGCGGGCTTTTCAAGAACCGCGTGGTTTTCAATCTGCTGGGCGGCGAGCCGGAGTATCTCGAACCGCTCAAGGACGAAACGCCCGAAGGCTGGTGGGTGACGGGCTATCCTTGGCGCCAGATTCACACGCCCGAGCACAAGAAATTTCTGACCGCCTACGAAAAGCGCTGGCATGACCATCCGCGGCTCGGCTCCGTCGTCGGCTATGCCACGATGTACTCGGTGGTCAACGCGCTGAAGAAAGCGGGCTCGACTGACAGCGACGCCCTGATCGCGGCGCTCGAGGGGCTCGAGATGCAGACGCCGTTCGGCCCCATTGTCTACCGCGCGGTCGACCACCAGTCGACCATGGGAGCGTACGTCGGGCAGCTGGCAAGAAAGAACGGCGAAGGGGTGATGGTCAACTGGCACTTCGCCGACGGCGCCGACTACCTCCCGCCGCCGGCCGAGGCCAGGGCGCTGCGCCGGCAGTAATGCCCTCGATGCATCGGATCACGCTCGCCGGGCACGTCCCGGCGATTTTGTTTCGATGACCGCTTCGGCGATCCTGATCCAGTTCCTGAACGGTCTGGCCGGCGCGAGTTCGCTCTTTCTCGTGGCGGCGGGCCTGTCGATCATCTTCGGCGTCACCCGGATCATCAATTTCGCCCACGGCTCGTTCTTCATGCTGGGCCTGTACCTGGCTTACAGCTTGATCGAGAGATTCGGCCACTCTGCGGCGGGGTTCTGGAGTGGCGTGGTGCTCGCCTCCGTCGCAGTAGCGCTGCTCGGCGCGCTGGTCGAGGTGGTGTTGCTGCGTCGTATCTACGCCGCGCCCGAACTGCTGCAGCTGCTTGCGACCTTCGCACTTGTTCTGGTCATCCAGGATTTCACGCTCTGGGCGTGGGGTCCGGAGGATTTGCTCGGACCGCGCGCGCCGGGCCTCGGCGGCGCGGTCGAGATCGCCGGGCACAGATTCCCCGAGTACGACCTGCTCCTGATCGTGCTCGGTCCAATCGTGCTGCTTGTCCTGCACTCCCTCTTGACCCGTACCCGATGGGGCACGCTGGTACGCGCCGCGACCGAGGACCGCGAGATGGCGGGCGCGCTCGGGGTCAATCAGAAGTGGCTGTTCACGACCGTGTTCGCCCTCGGCGCCCTGCTCGCGGGGGCCGGGGGAGCGATTCAGATTCCACGCGAGCCCGCGAACCTGTACCTCGACCTGTCAGTCATCGCCGATGCGTTCGTCGTGGTGGTGGTGGGCGGACTGGGCTCGATTCCCGGCGCGTTTCTCGCCGCATTGCTGATCGCAGAGATCAAGGCCTTCTGCATCGGGGTCGGCGACGTCACGCTCGCGGGCAGCGTCGTTTCGCTTTCCAAGCTCACGCTGGTGGTCGAGTTCGTGGTCATGGCGGTGGTGCTGGTACTGCGCCCCTGGGGCCTGCTCGGGCGTCGCCCGACACCG
>JBAUTD010000558.1:0-2681 GCA_049582045.1 Burkholderiales bacterium | reverse complement strand
GCTGCAGCGTGACCTCGGTCGCGAGCGCGGGGCTCTTCGCGAGCGCGAGGAAGCTTCCCGCGCGGGCGCGCGTCGCGGTGTACTCGGGCAGGTAGCGTCCAGCCTGGCGCATGAGCCAGATGGGCGTGTGCTCGGTCGGCTGGCGCGCGAGCGCGCGCAGCAGCGCGTCGTTCTCGAGCGCGCTCAAAGGAGCTTTTCCTCGATGAAGCGCCATTCGGCCGCGCTCACCGGCGTGATCGAAAGCCGGTTGCCGCGCCGCAGGACCGCCATTCCGGCAAGCGCCTTGTGCGCACGCAGCTCAGCGAGCGGCACCAGCCGCGTCTTGCGCGTTGCGCGCACGTCGACGCAAAACCAGCGCGGCGCGGCGCGGGTCGCCTTGGGATCGAAGTACGGGCTCTTGCGATCGAACTGAGTCGGGTCGGGATACGGGGTGGAGGCGACCGCGGCCACGCCGGCGATTCCCGGCTCGGCGCAGCTCGAGTGGTAGAACAACACTCCGTCGCCGACGCGCATGGCGTCGCGCACGGTGTTGCGCGCCTGGTAGTTGCGCACTCCCGTCCAGGGCGTCTTGCCGCCGGGGGCGGCCAGCGCGTCGTCGATCGAGCACTCGTCGGGCTCGCTTTTCATCAGCCAGTAGTTCATCTTCTCGTTGGGGGTGCCCCCCGCTCGTGCCGGTGGGCTCGGCTCCCGAACCCTGCTAATCAGGGTGGTTGCATTCCGGTCACATCAGGTTCGTCGGCACGCGAGCGTGGGACGATCGCAACAGTGACCCATGGGCCGCAACCTAAGGAAGCTATCGGTTCGGAAAATATGAGCCCGATCGAACACAGCAGGGGGCGTCGATCGATAGCGGTATTGTAACGCCGGACGCTAGAACAGTTTTTCCTGTTGCGCGAGCGCGGCGTCGAGCGCGCCTTCAAGCGCCGAGATGCGGCGCTTGACCTTGCCGACGTCGTAGCCGCCGCCGAGCTTGGTCGAGAGCAGCTCGTGCGCGATGTTCAGCGCGGCCATCACGGCGATGCGCTCGCCGCCCGCGACCTTGCCCGCGGCCTTGATATCGTTCATCTTGCCGTCGAGATAGGCGACTGCCTGCATCAGGGCCTCGCGCTCGCCGTCGTTGCACGCCACGCGGTAGGTGCGCCCCAGCAGCTCGACGTCGATGGTTTTCGCGCCGTCCGCCATTCGTTCGCTATCCGGGCAGCCTCGAGACCAGCTTCTCCAGCTTGAGCTTGGCGCCGTCGATCTTCTCGTTCAGACGCTTGGCGTCGTTGCGGGCCGACAGCAGCTCCTGGCGCAATTGGATGTTCTCCGCCCGCAGCCGCTCGCACAATGCGACGAACTGGGCGACCTTGGCCTCGAGCGAGTTGAACTCGGCTTCCACGCGTAAACTATGTTTCAAAATTCAAGTTGCGTCAAGAAATAACATCCGGTTTTGCATGTGTTTCCTGATCATTACTAAGGAGCCTGACATGGGTCTGCGCGTCGAAGCCCCTACCGCCCGGGGCCGGATCTGTGAACTAGTCGACAAGACCGGCGACGCGATCCCTGCGCCCGAGCTGGAGCGGCTGCTGGCCGACCTGATCGCCGGCGGCGCCTTCGGCTTTCGGGCCAAGGGCACGGCGGATGCCGTGGCGCTGGGCGAGCCCGAATTCGCGCACGTGCAGATCGCCGGGCGGCTGTACCGCCTCATCGTCGAGCGATACAAGGCGCGGCTCGAACCTTTCTAACCTATAATTTCCCCGCTTCAAGGTGTCCGTGGCGCGTTCCCCGCGCCGCGGATGAAACGGGAAACAGGTGCGCGGCCGGCTCGCCGGACCGCAATGCCTGTACTGCCCCCGCAACGGTAAGCAAGTGCGGGCGCCCCAGCATGCCACTGCGCGAGTCGTTGCGCGCGGGAAGGCGGGGCGCCAAGACTTGCGAGTCCGGAGACCGGCCTTGGAAGCGCTTTGCAACCGGCTTTGCGGCGTCGGGGTCGACGCCAGGGAGGGTTTCCATGCGTCTGTCCACCGTCGCTTCCTGCGCGCTCGCGCTTGCCATGCTCGCAGCGCCTGCCTGGGCGCAACAAAACGACGACGCGGTGGTGGTCACCGCGACGCGCTTTCCCGAGCGCCGGCTCGACGCCCCGGTGGGGATGACGATCATCACCGCGGCCGACATCGCGCGCGATACCGCGCGCACCCTGCCCGAGGTCCTCACCCATCTCGGGGGCCTGTACGCGCGCAACAACTCGGGCTCCCCCGACCTGCAGCTCGACCTGCGGGGCTTCGGCATCACCGGCGACCAGAACACGCTCGTGCTGCTGGACGGGGTGCGGCTGAACGAGAACGACCTGAGCTCGACCAAGCTCTCCGCCATCCCGTTGCAGTCGATCGCCCGGATCGAGATCCTGCGCGGTTCGGGCTCGGTGCTCTACGGCGGCGGGGCCGCCGGGGGCACCATCAACATCATCACCAAAGGCCCGCGCGCGGACACGAAAGAGGCCTCGCTGTTCGCCGGCGCCGGATCGTACGGCACGCTGGATGCGCGCGCGAGCATTAACCTCGCCGGCGAGCGCGCCGGCGCGCTCGTTTCCGGGAGCCATTACGAAAGCGACAACTATCGCGCGAACAACCGGGTGCGGCAGGACAACGTCACCGGCGACCTGCGCCTTGGCGGCGGCGGCGGCGCCGACGGCGCGCTTG
>JBAUTD010000557.1:0-4683 GCA_049582045.1 Burkholderiales bacterium | reverse complement strand
CTCGAGGTCCTCGAAGCCGGGCGGCCGCTCGGGTTCGCGCCCCAGCGCCTCGCGGATGGTCTCGGCGAACTTGGCCGGCAGCGCGGTCTCGACGCACACCAGCGGCACCCCGGGCTCGCGCTGCTCGAGCCCGACCTTGACGCCGTCGGCGGTGTGCGGATCTATCGTCACGCCGTACTTCTCCGACACGCGGCGGATCGTCGCCAGCCGGTCGGCGTGCACCGAGCGGCCGGAGACGAATCCGGTCTCCGAGACGTTGCGGTAGTAGGCCGAGTGCGAGAGATCGAACGCGCCTTCGGCTCCGAGCCGGCGCCACAGCTCCCTCACCCGCGCGCCGTCGCCGCCGACCAGGTCGTACACGTAACGCTCGAAGTTGGAAGCCTTGGAGATGTCCATCGACGGGCTCGAGGTGGCCTTGACCTCTTTCGCCTTCCTCGGCCGGTAGCGCCCGCTGCGGAAGAATTCGTCCAGAACGTCGTTCTCGTTGCTCGCCAGGATCAGGCGCCGGATCGGCAGCCCCATCGAGCGCGCGACGTGGCCGGCGTAGATGTTGCCGAAATTGCCCGACGGCACCGCGAACGAGACCTGCTCCGCGTTCGATACCGTCGCGGCGAAGTAGCCCTTGAAGTAGTACACCACCTGCGCCGCGACCCGCGCCCAGTTGATCGAGTTGACCGTGCCGATGCGGTGGAGGCGCTTGAACTCGGCGTCCTCGCTCACCGCCTTGACGATGTCCTGGCAGTCGTCGAATACCCCGTCGAGCGCGAGGTTGTGGATGTTCTCGTCCTGCAGGCTGTACATCTGCGCGGCCTGGAACGGGCTCATGCGCCCGCGCGGCGAGAGCATGAATACGCGCAGGTTCTTCTTGCCGCGCAGCGCGTGCTCGGCCGCCGAGCCGGTGTCGCCCGAGGTGGCGCCCAGGATGTTCAGGCGCTCGCCGCGCCGCTCGAGCACGTACTCGAACAGGTTGCCCAGCAGCTGCAGCGCGATGTCCTTGAACGCGAGCGTCGGACCGTTGGACAGCCCGAGGATGTGAAGGCCCGGCTCGAGCGTCCTGAGCGGGGTAATCTCGTCCGAGCCGAAGGTCTCGCGGGTGTAGGTCTTGAAAACGATATTCCTGAAATCCCCTGGCGGAATGTCGTCGACGAAGCGCGAAAGGACTTCGAAAGCCAATTCCGGATACGACAGCGCACGCCACGCCGCCAGGTCGGCGCGCGGCAGGCTCTCCGGCACGTACAGCCCGCCGTCGGGCGCGAGGCCCTCGAGCACGATGTCGGTGAAGCGCAGCGGCGCGCCGACGCCGCGGGTCGAGACGTAGCGCACTAAAGCAGCTCTTCGAGCCGGATCCGGGTCACCTTGCCGACCACGGTCCTGAGCTTCTCGATCTTCTTCAGCGCCGCGTCGACGTTCTTCTCCAGCGCGCGGTGCGTGAGCAGCACGATGTCGACCTGCTTCTCTCCCGCGCCGGGCTCCTTCTGCACCATGGCGTCGATCGAGATCGAGCCAAGCGCGAGGATGCGCGTGATGTCGGCCAGCACCCCGGGTCGGTCGAGCACCCGCAGGCGGAAGTAGTACGAGGTCTCGACCTCGCCGATCGGCAGCACCTTGGTGTCCGAGAGCTGGTCGGGCTGGAACGCGAGGTGCGGCACGCGGTTGCCGGGGTCGGCGGTGATCAGGCGCGTGACGTCGACCAGGTCCGCGACCACCGCGCTCGCGGTCGGCAGGCTGCCGGCCCCGGCGCCGTAGTACAGCGTCGGCCCGACCGCGTCGCCCTTCACCAGGATCGCGTTCATCACTCCTTCGACGTTGGCGATCAGGCGCTTCGCCGGCACCAGCGTCGGGTGGACGCGCAGCTCTATTCCCTTGGAAGTCTTTTTTGTTATTCCCAGCAATTTTATCCGGTAGCCCAATTCCTCGGCGTAGGCGATGTCGGCGCGCGTGAGCTTCGTGATGCCCTCGGTGTAGGCGCGCTTGAACTGCATCGGGATGCCGAACGCGAGCGCGGACAGGATCGTCAGCTTGTGCGCCGCGTCCACGCCCTCGACGTCGAAGGTCGGATCGGCCTCGGCGTAGCCCAGGCGCTGCGCTTCGGCCAGCACCTCGGCGAAACCCAGGCCCTTGTCGCGCATCTCCGACAGGATGAAGTTCGAGGTGCCGTTGATGATGCCGGCGATCCATTCGATCCGGTTCGCGGACAGGCCCTCGCGCAGCGCCTTGATGATCGGCACGCCGCCCGCGACCGCGGCCTCGAACGCGACCATGACGCCCTTTTTCTGCGCGGCGGCGAAGATCTCGTTGCCGTGGTGGGCGAGCAGCGCCTTGTTCGCGGTCACCACGTGCTTGCCGTGCGCGATCGCGTCGAGCACCAGCTCGCGCGCGATGCCGGTGCCGCCGATCAGCTCGATCACGATGTCGATGTCCTTCGCGCGCGTCACATCGCGCGCGTCGGCGGAGAGCTTCGCCTTGCCCTTGACGATCGAGCGCGCGCGAGACAGCGCCTTGTCGGCCACGCGCGTGATGCGGATCGCGCGCCCCGCGCGGCGCCGGATCTCGTCCGCGTTGCGCCCCAGCACCTCCCAGGTTCCGCCGCCGACCGTGCCGATGCCGAGCAGGCCGACGTTGATCGGCTTCATGCCGCGCCCCGCAGCAGCCCGTCTTTCTTGAACATGTCGCGCACCCCGCGCAATGCCTGGCGCAGGCGGTGCTCGTTCTCGATCAGCGCGATCCTGACGTGGTCGTCGCCGTACTCGC
Organism: Burkholderiales bacterium; assembly: GCA_049582045.1. Taxonomy (GTDB): domain Bacteria; phylum Pseudomonadota; class Gammaproteobacteria; order Burkholderiales; family SG8-39; genus DAHVFK01. The sequence goes on along the minus strand of JBAUTD010000557.1, from coordinate 1,932 downwards.
CGAAGCCGATCCCGGGCGAGACCGCGACGCGCGCTTCGTCGATCATCTTCTTGGCGAACTCGAGCGACCCCATCGAGCGGTAGGGCTCCGGAATCCTGGCCCAGACGTACATCGAGGCCTTCGGATTGGTGACCATCCAGCCCAGCTCGTGCAGCCCCTTGACCATCACGTCGCGCCGGCGCTGGTAGGTGCGGCGGATCTCCTCCACGCAGTCCTGCGGGCCGTCGAGCGCGACGATCGAGGCGACCTGGATCGGAGTGAAGGTGCCGTAGTCGTGGTAGCTCTTGATGCGCGCCAGCGCGTGCACCATGTCGCGGTTGCCGACCATGAAGCCGATGCGCCACCCGGCCATGTTGTAGCTCTTGGACATGGTGAAGAACTCGACCGCCACGTCGCGCGCGCCGGGCACCTGCATGATCGAGGGCGCCTTCCAGCCGTCGAAGGTGATGTCGGCGTAGGCCAGGTCGTGCACCACCATGATGTCGTGCTCGCGCGCGAACGCCACCACGCGCTCGAAGAAGCCGAGCTCGACGCACATCGCGGTCGGGTTGGACGGAAAGCCGATCACCAGCATCTTGGGCTTCGGGATCAGCTCGCCGCAGGCGCGCTCGAGCTCGGCGAAGAAGTCCACCCCCTCGGTCATTCTCACCGAGCGGATGTCGGCGTCGGCAATGATCGCGCCGTAGATGTGGATCGGGTACGACGGGTTGGGCACCAGCACCGTGTCGCCGCGCTCGAGCGTCGCGAGCATCAGGTGCGCGAGGCCCTCCTTCGAGCCGATGGTGACGATCGCCTCCGAGTCGGGATCGAACGCTACGCCGTAGCGCCGCTGGTACCAGTCGCAGATCGCGCGCCGCAGCCTCGGAATGCCCTTGGACACCGAGTAGCCGTGCGTGTCCTGGCGCTGCGCCGCCTCGACCAGCTTGTCGACGATGTGCTTCGGCGTCGGCCCGTCGGGGTTGCCCATCGAAAGGTCGATCACGTCCTCGCCGCGGCGGCGCGCCGCCATCTTCCACTCGTGCGTGGTGTTGAAGACGTAGGGCGGGAGTCGTTTGATGCGCGGGAATTCCCTCATAGGGATACAATTTTACGCGAGCGCAGCAACTCCCTCAATGAAAACAACGACAACCGCCTTCCTGCTCATCTTCGCCCTCGCCTGGTTCGCCAACCTCGGCCAGCGCGACCTGTTCAACACCGACGAGGGCCGCTACGCCGAGATCTCGCGCGAGATGGTCGCCAGCGGCGACTGGCTCACCCCGCGCCTGGACGGGCTCAAGTACTTCGAGAAGCCGCCGCTGCAGTACTGGGCGACCGCGGCCGCGTTCGAGGCCTTCGGGCAGAGCGCCTGGAGCGCGCGCCTGTGGACCGCGCTGACCGGCTTTCTCGGCGTGCTGTTCACGGCGTTCGCCGCCGCGCGCCTGTTCGGGACGGAGGCCGGGCGGACCGCCGGGCTGATCCTCGGCGGCTGCCTGATGTGGGTCTTCATGGGCCACGCTTCGTCGCTCGACATGGGCGTGTCGTTCTTCCTTTCGCTCGCGGTGGGCGCCTTCGCGCTGGCCCAGCGCGACGGAGCGCCCCCCGGCAGCCGGCAGCGCTGGATGCTCCTCGGCTGGGCCGCCTGCGCGCTCGCGATGCTCTCCAAGGGGCTGATCGGCATCGTGCTGCCGGCCGGCGCGGTGGCGCTCTACGTACTGTGGCAGCGCGACTGGCGCCTGCTGCTGCGGCTCGAGCTGGGCGCGGGCCTGGCGCTCTTCCTCGTCATCACCGCGCCATGGTTCGTTCTGGTCTCGCTCAAGAATCACGAGTTCGCGCGTTTTTTCTTCATCCACGAGCATTTCGAGCGCTTCCTGAACAAGGGTCACGGGCGCTTCCAGCCCTGGTGGTACTTCCTGCCGCTGCTCGCGCTGGGCACGGTGCCGTGGACGCTTGCGC
>JBAUTD010000556.1:0-2043 GCA_049582045.1 Burkholderiales bacterium | reverse complement strand
CGCGCGAGGTGCTCGCCCGCGGCCTGCTCGAGACCGCCGGCACCAGCGCGATGATCTTCATGATCCTGATCGGCGCCTCGGTGTTCAACTTCTTCGTCGACGCCACCGGCCTCACCCAGGCGATGATCGGCTTCATGCGCGACCTCGGCTGGGGCCGCTTCGAGGTGCTGGCGGCGATGTGCGCGTTCTACATCCTGCTCGGCTGCCTGATGGACAGCCTGTCGATGATCCTGCTCACGCTCGGCGCGGTCTATCCCCTGGTCAAGTCCTTCGGCTTCGACCCGATCTGGTTCGGCGTGCTGCTGGTGACGCTCTCCGAGATCGGCATGATCACCCCGCCGGTGGGAATGAACCTCTTCGTCCTGAGGAGCGTCGCCGACATCCGGCTGGAGACCATCGCCAAAGGGATCCTCCCCTTCATCGCCGCCGACGTCGTTCGTATCGCCCTCATCGTCGCCTTTCCCCTGCTCGCCACCTGGCTCCCCGGCCGGATGTAGGGACAGACCCCGGGCTAGCTGGGGACAGACCCCGGTTCTTCCTGGTTTTGCTTCACAGGGGTCTGTCCCCGGTTTTGAGTTAAAAGCAGGGATTCCGATTCGAGATTCAGGATTTGTCCAAGACCCTATCCGTTTTCGCTGCAGTCGCGCTCACCCTCTTCCTGCTGGCGCTAAGCCTGGTGCCGAACGCCGGCCAGGCCGTCTACGGCGACTGGCACTGGTTCGCCCATTTCGGCGCCTACGCCGTGCTCGCCTTCCTCTGGCGCCGCGCGCTGCCGGGCACCCCCGCGTTCGCGATCGCCGCGGCGGTGATCGCGTTCGGCTTCGCGCAGGAAGCGATCGAGATCGTCGGCCACGCGCACGCCTTCGAGCTCGCCGACGCGCTCGTCGACGCTGCCGGCGCCGTACTGGGCGCGTCGCTGGCGAAACTGTAAAGGGACAGACCCCGGTTCTTCCTGGTTTTGTTTCTCAGGGGTCTGTCCCTGGTTTTAAAGGAATCGGGGTCTGTCCCCGGTTTTCAAGCAAGCTAAACTCCCTCCATGCCGAAATCCAAAGACGTCTTCACCGTCGCCCACCGCGTAAGCGAAGACGATCGCATCGACGCCAACCGCCACCGCGGCGGCATCCTGTGGTTCACCGGCCTGTCGGGCGCGGGCAAGAGCACGCTCGCGATCGAGCTCGAGCGCGCCCTGTTCGCGCGCCGCTACCAGGTCTACACGCTCGACGGCGACAACGTGCGCCAGGGCCTCAACACCGACCTCGGCTTCTCGCCCGAGGACCGGACCGAGAACATCCGCCGCATCGGCGAGGTCGCCGCGCTGTTCGCCGAGGCCGGGTTCGTCGTCATCACCGCCTTCATCTCGCCGTACCGCGCCGACCGCGCGCGCATTCGAGAGCGCCACCCGAAATACTTCAACGAGATCTTCATCAACGCGCCGCTCGAAGTGTGCGAGCAGCGCGACACCAAAGGCCTCTACCGCCGCGCCCGCGCGGGCGACCTGAAGGACTTCACCGGCGTCTCCGCCCCCTACGAGCCGCCCGTCGCCCCCGAGCTGGAAGTGAAAAGCGGCGAAAAGTCGATCGAAGCTTGCCTCGCCGACCTGCTCGCCTTCGTCGAGCGCCGCCTGGCGCTGAAATAGGGACAGACCCCGGTTCTTCCTGGTTTTGCCTTTCAGGGGTCTGTCCCTGGTTTTAGCTATCTCAAAATGCGGTCAGACTCGATTTTCTTCTTGGGCTAGAATCGTTCGCAGCCGCCGCCCGGTTTCGGGTCAGAAACAAGAAGCGGCTTCATCCATGCCGATTGCGAGAGGGAGAACGTGCGGCTCGCGCGTAGACTGCTTCAAAGCCTGCTGATTCTCGGCCTCGCGACTGGCAGCGCGCTCGCCCAGCTCACCCCCGGCTACGGCCTGTCGCCAAACGCGCTCGACCAGGGCTCGCCTCAATCGACGCCCCTGCGCACCCCGCTCATCACCAACTCGCCGGTGGCGCCGGCCGTGCTGCAGGTGCCGGCCAAGGAGCCGGCGGTCGCGCCGGAGCCCAACAGGCC
>JBAUTD010000555.1:0-3482 GCA_049582045.1 Burkholderiales bacterium | reverse complement strand
ATGCGCGGCAGGCCGCGCTCCGGGCGCTTGCCGGGAAGGTCGCGCTGCGCGAGCTCGCTGAAGTCCTGAACAGCGGCCGCCTTCTCGTTTTTGGCGGGCTTCGGCAGATCGGGGCAGTCGCCGAGCTCGAGCGGCCGGCACAGGCCGAGGATGCGCGCGAGGCCCACCCCGATCACGCCGCGGGTCGGTTCCGCGTCGGACATCGCCGGCGGCTGCGCCGGCGACGTGCGCTCGAAGCCGTATTCGTTCCACTGCCGCATGCGCTCGCGGTCCGAGGACACCACGCCCGAGCCGAAGAAGGTCTTGGAGGCGTCGACGTCGAAGTTGCCGGCGATGCCGAACAGCGTCACGTTGGGCGTCACCACGTTCAGCATCGGCTTGAGCACGGGGTCGTCCTCGATCAGCTTCATCACCTCGCGGTAGCCGGAGATGCCGTAAGCGGCCGGATTTCCCGAGCCGAGGGCGAAGTAGCCCTGCCTGGACACCGTGAGGTGGCCGATGCGCTGCACCATGGTGGTCTGCAGGCCGAGGATCATGAATGCGAGGTACTCGCCGAACAACAGCATCGCGCTCGCGCCCACCGCGATCGCGAGCACCGTCATCAGCGAGCGGCGGCCGTTGCGCAGGATGTTGCGCGAGGCGATCTTGAGCAGCAGGCTCATGCGGCCTCCGAGCGGTGCTCGAGCAGCTTGCCGTCGCGGATCGTGTAGGTCTCCTCGGCGTGCGAGATGAGCTGCGGGTCGTGGGTGGAGAAGATGAAGGTCGCGGAGCGCTCGTGCTGCACCCTGCGCATCAGCTCGATGATCGAGGCGCCGGTGTGACTGTCCAGGTTGGCGGTCGGCTCGTCGGCGAGCACCAGCTCCGGGCCCTTGACCAGCGCGCGGGCGATCGCCACGCGCTGCCTCTGGCCCCCACTAAGCTGACTCGGGCGGTGCTCGCGCTGCGCGGTCAACCCGACCGACTCGAGCATCGCCTCGGTGCGCTCGCGCCGCTCGGCCGCGCCGGTGCCCAGCAGCAGGAGCGGATACTCGATGTTCTCGTAGGCCGAGAGCACCGGGATCAGGTTGAAGTTCTGGAAGATGAAGCCGATGTGGCGCGAGCGGAAGTCCGACACCTGGTCGTCCGACAGCGCCGCCACGTCCTCGCCGCAGACCTCGATCCGCCCGGAGCTCGGCACGTCGATGCAGCCCAGCAGGTTGAGCAGCGTCGTCTTGCCGCTGCCCGAGGGTCCGACGATCATCGCGAAGCGCCGGCGCGGGATGTCGAACGTCATGCCGTCGACCGCAGTCACCCGCAGCCCGTCGTCGTCGTAGGTCTTGACCACTTCGCGCAGGCGCGCGACCTGCGAGCCCGCGGCCGGCTCTTGGATAGGCATTCGTTTCCTTTCGGGACTCATGACGGCCGGATTGTCCGCCCCGGCCCCGCGACCCCGCCAGCGCATTGCGACGAAACGCGGATTGCGCGGGGCGAAGCGCGCCTATCCTGCGACGGGCCGCCCCCGCGCATGTTGACCTGGAGCAAGCCGCGCCCGCGGCGGCTAATCGGGCCAGCAATATCAGTGATTGGTCCGGCGCGGGGCCTTGGGCTAGCTTGTCGCTCACCGCTTTATCGCCCGGAGGAGGCAAAAATGGAGCGACTCTCGATTCGCGTTCTCGCGGCCACGCTCGGCTTCGCGGCGGCGGGCCTGGCGCAGGCCGCGCCGGTCATGATGTCGGAGCAGTGGGCCAAGGACGCCTGCGCCGCCTGGAACGGCGATCCCGTGCTGACCGAGGGCCTGGTGAAGTCCGGCTGGGTCAAGAACGACAAGGGCCGCGGCTACAAGGTGCTCCACGTCTATCGCACCGACTGCAAGGACAGCCGGCCGGTCGAGCTGCGCATCGGCACCAAGGCAGCGCGCGCCGAGTGCGTCTATGGCGGCGCGCTCCAGACCGCGACCCTCGACGGCGACGCGGACTACCTGATGCACGCCTGGACCAGCCGCTGGGTCGAAATGGGCAAGGGCGAATACGGTCCGATGAAGGCGATGTTCCTCGGGCGGCTCGAGTTCCAGGGGCCGATGCTCGAGGCGATGGGCAACATGAGCCCGTTCGCGAACTTCCTGCTGCTCGTGGGCAAGGTTCCGGCCTCGACCGACGCCTGCCCGAAGTAGGCGCGACAGGCTCGCGTCAGGCGGCGCGGCTCGGCGGGAGATACCTTTCGGGAGGGAGGTACCGCCATGCGCAGAACGATCGTCGCGCTCGCCGCGCTCGCCGCGGCGGGATGCAGCACCACTCCGCCGCCGGCGCCGGAGCCGGACAACACGCCCGTCCATCCGACCGCGGTGATCGAGACCCATGTCTCGAGCAACGGCCTGAAGGGCATGTTCCCGTTCGAGACCCACGAGCGGCGCTACGTCCGCGCCGACATGAGCCGCGACGAGAGCAGCTTCAAGGGCACCGGCACCTACAGCGGCTTCCTGGTGAACATCTTCGGCCCCAACGAGGACGCGGTCATCGCGCGCCTCGACCGCGACCTGCGCTGGACGCTCGACCTGCGCAAGAAGCAGTACACCGAGTGCCCGCTCAAGGGCTGCGTCGAGCCCGCCAAGCCCGCGCCGGGCGCGCAGGCCGCCGAGGAGAAGAAGCAGCCCGAGGCGAAGCGCGAGCCGGGCTGCGTCATGCACGTCGCGAGAAAGAGCTTCAAGGTGACGCCGACCGGGCAGAAGCAGGACATCAACGGCTTCGACGCCACCGAATACCGCGTGGACTGGATCGTCACGCTGCGCGACAACAAGGGGCGCGACTCGACCAGCTCGCTCAAGATCGATACCTGGACCACCCCGCTCACGCCCGCCATGCGCGAAGCGCTGCACCTCGAGCAGCTCTACGACCGCGCGTACGCGCGCTCGATGCACGAGCGCGTCAGGGCCCGTTCGCGCGATCGTTCCGAGCCGCTGCCGCCCGAAGTCGGCAAGGCCATTCTCGGCTACATGGGGCAGCTGAGCGCGAGCGACCGCGCGGCGCTTATCGGCGTCGGCAGAGAGCTGGCGCGCATCAAGGGCCATCCGGTGCGCACGCGCGTCGACTGGGACCTCGAAGGCAATGCCTGCGCGGAGGGCGACTCGGGCGCGACGAGCCGGCCCGAGAGCTCCAAATCGTTCATGTCGGGCCTGACCAGCATGTTCTCGAGCAAGAAGGACAGCGGGCAGAAGGGCGCCGGCGAGCCCCTTTTCTCCCTTACCATCGAGACCAAGGCGCTCGGAATGGAAAACGTGCACGACGGCAAGTTCGTCGTGCCCAAGGGCTACCGGCGCGTGAAAGGATAGCGGGCGTCGAAGCCGGGATTCCTCTCGAAGGAGGCCGTATCGTGAGCAAACCGACTGGATGCAGACTTCGCGCCGGATGCGTGATCGCGGCGCTGGCGGCGGCGGGAGCGTTGACGGCGCTGCCGGCCGCGGCGGCCGATTCCCGGCTCGATGATGCCAACGCCCATCTCGTCAAGGC
>JBAUTD010000554.1:0-2180 GCA_049582045.1 Burkholderiales bacterium | reverse complement strand
ATTCGGGGCCGCAGCTTGCCGACGCGCTCGCCGAGGGGCTGTGCGCCGCCGGCGCCGACGTGATCGATCTGGGCATGGTGCCCACGCCGGTCACCTATTTCGCCGCCCACCACCTGGGCTGCGGCAGCTGCGTGGCGGTCACCGGCAGCCACAATCCGCCCGACTACAACGGCCTGAAGATGGTGGTCGCGGGCGAGACGCTGGCGGGCGAGGCGATCCAGGACCTGTACCGCCGCATCGAGGCCGGACGCATCGCCTCGGGCGCGGGCAAGCGCAGCCGCGCGGACGTGCTCGATGCCTACGTCGAGCGCATCGCGCTCGACGTCAAGCTCGCGCGCAAGATGCGCATCGCGGTCGATTGCGGCAACGGCGTCGCGGGGATGCTCGCGCCGCGCCTGTATCGGCGCCTGGGCTGCGAAGTCGAGGAGCTTTTCTGCGAGGTGGACGGCGACTTCCCGAACCACCACCCCGATCCCTCGCACCCGGAAAACCTGACAGTGCTGATCGCACGCCTCAAGGCGGGCGCGAGCGAGCTCGGCTTCGGCTTCGACGGCGACGGCGACCGGCTGGGCGTGGTCACGAAGGACGGCGAGATCATCTTCCCGGACCGCCAGCTGATGCTGTTCGCGGCCGACGTGCTCTCGCGCAACCCCGGCGCCGAGATCATCTACGACGTCAAGTCCACGCGCCTGCTCGCGCCCTGGATCGAGCGCCACGGCGGCAGGCCGCTGATCTGGAAGACCGGGCACTCGTTCATCAAGGCGAAGCTGCGGGAAACCGGCGCGCCGCTCGCGGGCGAGATGTCGGGCCACACCTTCTTCAAGGAGCGCTGGTACGGCTTCGACGACGCGCTGTACGCGGGCGCGCGCCTGCTCGAGATTCTGTCGCGCGACGCGGACGCGAGCCGCGCGTTGAAGGCGCTGCCGAACGCGCCCTCGACGCCCGAGCTTCAGTGGAAGCTCGCCGAGGGCGAGCCGCACGCGCTGGTGGCGAAGCTGCAGCGGGCGAAGCCGTTTCCCGGCGCAGAGCGCGTGCTCACCATCGACGGCGTGCGGGTCGAGTACAAGGACGGCTTCGGCCTCGCGCGCCCCTCCAACACCACGCCGGTGATCGTGCTGCGATTCGAGGCCGACACGCGCGAGGCCTTGGCACGCATCCAGGAGGAGTTCCGGCGCGCGCTCGCGCCGCTCAAGCCGGGAGCGGCGCTGCCTTTTTAGCCAGGGCGCGCCGGTAGCGGCTGAGGTCCTGCAAGCTGCGCAGCTCGACGCCGAACAGCTTCGACAGGTTGAGCAGGATCATGTCGAAGACCTTCTTTTCCCAGTCCCGGTCGAAGCGGATCTGGCTGTCCAGCCAATGCTCGAGCCACTCCGGGTCCGGCAGGCGGCTCTGCACCGTATCGCGCGGATAGAGCTCGCGATTGACGTGCAGGTTGGTCGGGTGCAGCGGCTTGCCGGCGCGCCCGGACGCGGCCATCAGTACGCCCATCTTCGCGAACGCCGCGCGCGCCTCGTCGCCACTGCGCTCGATCGCGCGCTTCATGTACTTCAGGTAGGCGCCGCCGTGGCGCGCCTCGTCGCGCGAAATCAGGCCGTAGATGTGACGGATCACCGGCTCGGTGTGCCATTCGGCGGCGCAGCGGTACCAGTGGTTCAGCCGGATCTCGCCGCAGAAGTGCAGCATCAGCGTCTCGCGCGCCGGCGCCGGATCGAACGGGAAGCGCACCGCGTGCAGCTCTTCCTCGCTCGGCGACAGCTCCGGCCTGAAGCGGCGCAGGTACTCGATCAGCACCAGCGCGTGCTTTTGCTCCTCGAAAAACCAGACCGACATGAAGGCGCTGAAGTCGCTGTCGTGGCGGTTGTCGCGCAGGAACATCTCGGTCGCGGGCAGGGCCGCCCATTCGGTGATCGCGTTCATCTTGACCGTCAGCGCCTGCTCGTCGCTCAACCGGGCGGCGTCGAATTTCTCCCAGGGCACGTCGCGCTGCAGGTCCCAGCGCACGCGCTCGAGGGACTTGAACAAATCGGGATAAAGCATCGTCGGGGTTCCGGTCGAAGTCGTCATTGGAACATGGTTTCGCTACGCCGGCTCGCGCGCGCCGCGCCACTCTAGCAGCGCGCCGCCGATCGAAGCGAGATCGCCGAGCACCCGCACGCCGGCCGGCGGATTGCGCAGCCGCGCGG
>JBAUTD010000553.1:0-2536 GCA_049582045.1 Burkholderiales bacterium | reverse complement strand
AGCAACTGCAGCGTATGGAGCGCTACGATGGCCGCGGTCAGCGCCTGCTGGGCGAGCGCATCGCCGCCGCGCGCGCGCTTCTCGCGCGCGAGCCGGACGAGCGCTACAGCGTCGAGCTCTTCATCACCGACAACACCGACCCGGCGCGCATGGAGCGGTTCCTCTCTCGCGCGCGCGATCTGGCGCTGCTGCCGGACGTGTACGTGATTCCGCTCGCGAGCGGGCGAGGCTACCGTCTGTGGGTGATCTACGGCGATTTCCCGGACCGCGCGGCGGCGCTCGAGGCCGAGCGCAAGCTGCCGGCGAAGTATCAGAAGGAGTTCCGCATCACGCCCAGAAGCTTCGCCGACCTGCGTCGCCCGATGTGAGTCGTCAAAGTCCGGAAAAACTCCGTGCGACAGTCGGTTAGCGGGGTTTCCTAAAGGAGGGATCGTGCTATGCTCCCTGCGCAGGGACGGGCGCCATGAATCGAAGGAACACTGCTGCCTCCGCAATCGTCGCCGTGCTGCTCGCCGGCTGCGGGCAGATTCCGCTCAAACCCGCGTCGACCCACATCAACGCAGCCGACGCGCCGAGCCTCGAAGGCCAGATCCCACCCCCGGTGCAGGTCGCGCCGGTGCTGCCCGCGCCCGAGCCGACCGTGCGCGCCGAAACCTACAGCGTGGTGGTCAACAACGTCGACGTGCACGACCTGCTGTTCGCGCTCGCGCGCGACGCCAAGATCAACGTCGACATCGAGCCCGGCATCACCGGCAAGGTGACGCTGAACGCGATCGACCAGACCCTGCCGCAGCTGCTCACCCGCATCGGGCGCCAGGTCGACATGCGCTACGAGCTGCGCGGCCAGGACCTGGTCGTGATGCGCGACACGCCCTACCTTCGCGTCTACCGGGTCGACTACGTCAACCTCGACCGCAATGCGACCATGAAAGTCGCCGTGTCAAGCCAGCTTGCCGGCGGCTCGGGTGGTGCTAGCGGCGGCAGCGGACAGACGAACTCGTCGTCGTCGCTGGAAATGACGTCCAACAACAAGTTCTGGGAAACGCTTATCGGCAACATCAAGGACATCCTGCGCGAGACCGACAAAGTCATTCCGACCGCCGCGCCGTCGCTGACGACAGCCGGTCGGCCATCGGGTGCGCAGCAGCAACCCGGCGGCGCAGCGCAGGCGGCCGAGAAGGCAGCAACCGCCCCGGTCACCTTCATCGAGAAGGCTTCTGTGATCGCAAATCCCGAGGCTGGTGTGCTAAGTATCCGCGCCACCGCGCGCCAGCACGCCAAGATCCAGGAATTCCTCGACCAGGTGCTGGCAAACGCCAGGCGTCAGGTATTGATTGAAGCAACCGTTGCCGAGGTGACGCTCAACAATGATTACCAGCGCGGCATCGACTGGAAGCGCGCGCTGACTGGAAGCGCCGGGTTTACCTTCAGCCAGTCTTCGGCCGGCACGCCGGCGGCCGTTGCCACCACTGCGTTTAGCGTGGGCTACTCGGCCCTCAACATGAATTTCACCTCGGCGCTTAAGCTGCTCGAGTCGTTCGGCCAGGTGCGAGTACTTTCCAGCCCAACGCTCACCGTGCTCAATAACCAGGCGGCGGTGATGCGCGTGACCGACGACCTGGTGTATTTCACTATGCAGCCCGGCACCACCTCCGTCGCTAGCACGGGCAGCGGCACGGTGAACGCGCCGGCGACCTTCACCACCACACCCAACGTCTCGCCCGTCGGCCTGATCATGAGCGTAGTGCCGCAGATCAGCGATTCCAACACCGTGCTGCTCGATGTGCGCCCGACGATTCGCAAGCAGATCGGAAGTGCTGCGGACCCGAATCCGGCCCTAGCCAACCCCTGCGGCACCGGCGGCGGATCGGGTGCCGGCTGCAGCCCCATCCAAAGCTTGATTCCAATTATCCAGACGCGCGAAATGGAGTCGCTCTTGCGCTTGCAGAGCGGCCAGATCGCGGTGCTCGGCGGTCTCATGGAGGACACCCGATCCTCCACGGAGGACACGGTCCCTGGCGTGAACCGGCTTCCCATCCTTGGAAGCCTATTCGAGCAACGACACGACCAGAACAAGAAGACCGAGCTGGTGATTTTTCTGCGTGCAACAGTGATCCACGACCCCAGCATCAACGGCGACTTCAGTAATTTCCGCAGGCTGCTTCCGGGTGAGGACTACTTCAGCAAACCGAATCCCGCCAAGCCCGCCGCGCTCGATTGACTGACATATGAGCCTGCTACTCGACGCGCTCAAGAAGGCCGAGAAGGCCAAGCAGGAGGCCCAGCGCAAAGCCGAGGATGAAGCGGGCGCGTCGCCGCAGCCCGAAGGCGAAATCGGATTCGCCAATGTCGCCCAGCACGAGACGCCGGTACGCACGCGCGATCAGCTGCCCGACATCTCTCAATCGCTCCAGATCGAGAGCGAGGACATCGCGCCGGCCAAGAAGCGTCAAGCCGAGAGCGCGCCGCTCGCTCTCGAGCCCGCGGAACCCCCGCCGCCGCGCCGGCCGTCTCCGACTGCCGCGCGCGCCGAAGC
>JBAUTD010000552.1:0-1927 GCA_049582045.1 Burkholderiales bacterium | reverse complement strand
CAGATCTGAAAGAACGCGTCCTGGAAGCCCAGGCCGAGCGCCTGAGCGTAGATCACGTCGCCCAGGTAGTCGAGCGCGCCGGGGCCGAGCACCGCGTCGGGCACGCCCGCGCGGTGCATCAGCTCGCCCACGCGCGCGAGCAGCTCCATGCTTTGCGCATTGTCGGGCGTCTGGGTCGACGTCAGCAGGTCCGCGTGGCGCGCGGTCGAGAGCTCCAGCGACACCGCGGTCAGGTTGACCCCGAACGCGCCGCCGAGCTGGCGGATGAAGTTGTAGGTGCCGGCGGCCTGGTTCAACTTGCCCGCGGGCACCGCGGTCATCGCGACCTTGCCCATGTTGGGCATCACCAGGCCGAGCGCGAGCCGGCTCACGACCGCGAACGCGGCGAGGGTCCAGAACGCGGTGTTGACGTCCGAGTCCGACATCAGCCAGGCCGCGATCGCGAACAGCACGCAGCCCGCCATGATCGGCACGTGCGCGGGGAAGTTGTCCGCCAGGCGCCCCGAGAGCGGGATCAGCACCACCAGCAGCATGCCGGCGGGCAGCAGGATCGCGCCGGCGTCGGTCGCGGTGAAGCCCTGCACCGTCTGGGTGAACACCGGGATCGCGTAGTTGGTGGCGAAGTTGCCCGCGCCGAAGGCGAACGCGATCAGCATCGCCGAGGTGAAGCGCAGGTCGGCGAACAGCGACACGTCGAGCAGCGGATTCGCGCTGCGCCGCTGCGCGGCGACGAAAGCGAGCGCCGCGCCCGCGCCCACGGCGAACGCGATCAGCGTCTCGCTCGAGGACCAGCCCCAGCGCTGGCCGTTGCCGATCGCGCTCATCACTCCGAGCAGCGCGACCGACACCAGCGCGTAGCCGGCCCAATCGAAGGGCGGCAGGCGCCAGGAGAACGTCTTGCCCGGCATGGTGAGCAGCCCGAGCAGGAACGCGACCGCCACCAGCGGCAGCGGCACGAGGAACATCTCGCGCCAGCTCAGCGCGTCGATCGCGAGCCCCCCGATCCAGGGCCCGAAGCTCGGCGCGAGCGTCACCGCCATGCCGTAAATCCCGACCGCGAGCCCGCGCCGCTCGGGGGGAAACGCGTTCACCACCGCGGTGAGCACCAGCGGCTGCACCAGGCCGGCGGCGAAGCCCTGCAGGATGCGGCCGAACACCAGCGTCTCGATGTTGGGCGCGCCTGCGCCGATCAGGGCGCCGAGCGCGAACACCACGAGCGCCGTGCAGAACGCGTTGCGCTGGCCGAAGGCCTGCACCGCCCAGGTGTTGAGCAGCTGGCTCGCGACCATGGTGGCGAGGAACGCGGTGGCGGCCCACTGCGCGAGGTCCTGGCCGACGCCGAAGGCGCCCATGATGCTCGGCACCGCGACGTTGACCATGGTGGCCGAGAGCACGGTCGACATCGCGCCCAGCAGGCCGCCGAAAACGAGCGGCCAGCGGGCGGGATTACTTTCCCGTGGCAATGCGCACCTCGACCATCATGCCCGGGCGAAGGCGTCCCTCGCGCTGCTCGACCGAAATCCGCACCGGCACGCGCTGCGTCACCTTGGTGAAGTTGCCGCTCGGGTTGGGCGTGGGCAGCAGCGCGAAGCTGCTGGTGGCGGACTGGCCGATGCGCTCCACGCGCCCTTCGAGATCCCGGTCGGGGAAGGCATCGACGTGGACCCCGACCTTCTGCCCGACCGCCAGGCGCCGCAGCTGGGTTTCCTTGACGTTCGCCTCGACCCAGACGCTCGCCGGGTCGTGCATCAGGAGCAGCCGCTGGCCCGGGCCGACGTACTCGCCCGGCTCGACGAAAGTGCGGTCGATCACGCCGCGCGAGGGGCTCCTGACGATGCGGTCTTCGAGATCGAGGCGCTGGCGCGCGAGCTTCGCGCCGAGCTCGGCTTCGCGCTGCTCGAGCACCCGCTGCTGGGCGGCGAGCACC
>JBAUTD010000551.1:0-5163 GCA_049582045.1 Burkholderiales bacterium | reverse complement strand
GGCCAGTGCCGCGCCTTGTGCGACCGCCAGGCCGAGCAGGCAGGCGAGCGCCCAGCCCGCCGCCCTGCCGATGCCCGCCAATCCGAAACTTTTCTCTTGCACCGCCCCGAATCCCACCCTTGGTCCGCTGTTTTTCATCTTTCTTAGGTCCTCGCAAGCCGAATGTAAGGGGGCACTGCACAAGGCGCTTTGATCTGTGTCAAAGCGCACTGGGTCGCGGCCGTCAGCTTTGTGTCGTGTCTCGCATGCGCAACGGGCCCGATCTCCGCGCTTGATATGAATCAAGCGGCGCCTCCTGACCGTGCGCCGGCACCGGCGCGTTTGATCTACATCATGACCGGCCGGGAGGTGGGGAACAGTATTGCTGCAATGCAACCAACGACGACGAACCAGCCAATGGCCCAGCTCTACTGCACGAGCGCCGCATCGATGGGCGAGCTCGTCTCGAATGTCCCTCTGTTCAACGGGTTGAGCGAGGAGGAGCTGGCGGGAATCAAGCTCGAATTCGGTCAGCTGGACCTGCCCCGGGGCACGACCCTGTTCCGGCCAGGGGACGCCTGCAGCGGGATTCACGTGGTGGTCTCGGGCCACGTGAAGGTGTCGCTTGGAACGGCCGACGGCGCCGAGAGGGTCGTCGATCTGGCCGGGCCCGGCCACACCTTGGGCGAAACGGCAGTGTTCCTCGACCGGCCGCACAAGACCGGGGCCGAGACGCTGTCGGACAGCCGCCTGCTTCACATCGCCAAGGACCAGGTGTTCGCCGCGGTCCAGAACCACCCGGGCTTCGCGCAGCGCATCATCGCGGGGCTGAGCCACCGGCTCGACCGCTTCATCGGCGACCTGGAAAGCCTAACCCTGCACAGCGGCACCGAGCGCGTGGTCGCCTACCTGCTCAGCCGGCTCGACGCCGAAGCCGCGCGCCGGCACGCCGCCGTGACCCTGCCCGCCAGCAAGGGCGTCATCGCATCGAGGCTCAATCTGACGCAGGAGCACTTTTCGCGCATCCTGCACGACCTCGCCGCGATCGACCTGATCCGGGTCGACGGGCGCGACATCACCATCCCGGACGTCGCTCAGCTGCGCGCGCGCGCCGCCTGACGCTCAGCCGAAGCGCCCGGTGATGTAGTCCTCGGTCGCCTTCTGCTTGGGCTTGATGAAGATCGTATCGGTCACGTCGAACTCGACCAGCTCGCCGAGATACATGTACGCGGTGTAGTCCGACACGCGCGCGGCCTGCTGCATGTTGTGGGTCACGATGGCGATGGTGAACTCACGCTTGAGCTCGTCCACCAGCTCCTCGATCTTGGCGGTGGAGATCGGATCGAGCGCCGAAGTCGGCTCGTCGAGCAGCAGGATCTCGGGCTTGACCGCGATCCCGCGCGCGATGCACAGCCGCTGCTGCTGCCCGCCCGAGAGGCTGTGGCCGCTCTGGCCGAGGATGTCCTTCACCTCGTCCCACAACGCGGCCTTGCGCAGCGCCCATTCGACGCGCTCGTCCATGTCGCGCTTTTTCAGGTTCTCGAACAGCCGCACGCCGAAAGCGATGTTGTCGTAGATCGACATCGGGAAAGGCGTCGGCTTCTGGAACACCATGCCGATCTTGGCCCGGATCAGCGACACGTCGCGCTTGACCGTCAGAAGGTTCTCGCCGTCCATGATGATCTCGCCCTCGGCGCGCTGGTCCGGGTAGAGCGAGTACATGCGGTTGAACACGCGCAGCAGCGTCGACTTGCCGCAGCCCGACGGACCGATGAAGGCCGTCACGCGCTTCTCCGGAATATCGAGCGTGATCGACTTCAGCGCGTGGTAGCTGCCGTAGTAGAAGTCGAGATTGCGCACGACGAGCTTCGGCCTGGCCTCGCCGGCCTGCTCCGATCGGGCGGCGACCTCGATTCGCGGCGGCTGGGTTCGGGCGGTGACGGAGGATTCCATGGCTTGCCTTGCGTCAGGTCGTCTTCTTGAACAGCACGCGCGCCACGATGTTCAGCAGCAGGACCGCGAGCGTGATGAGGGTGGCGCCGCCCCACGCGAGGCGCTGCCAGTCCTGGTAGGGGCTCATCGCGAACTGGAAGATGACGACCGGCAGGTTCGAGACCGGGGCGTTCATGTTGAGCGACCAGAACTGGTTGTTGAGCGCGGTGAACAGCAGCGGCGCGGTCTCGCCGCTCACGCGCGCCACCGCGAGCAGGATCCCGGTCAGGATCCCGGTGCGCGCGGCGCGGTAGGTGACGAACATGATCATTTTCCACTGCGGGCAGCCGAGCGCGGCGGTCGCCTCGCGCAGGCTGCCCGGCACCAGCTTGAGCATGTCGTCGGTGGTGCGCACCACCACCGGAATCACCAGCAGGCCGAGCGCGAACGCGCCCGCCCAGCCCGAGAAATGCTTGACCTGCGCGACATAGACCGAGTACACGAACAGTCCGATCACGATCGACGGGGCCGACAGCAGCACGTCGTTCAGGAACCGCGTTGCCGAGGCGAGCCAGCTCTTTCTGCCGTACTCGGCGAGGTAGGTGCCGGCCATCACGCCGATCGGCGTCCCGAGCAGGGTGCCGGTCACCACCATCGCGAGGCTGCCCGCGATCGCGTTCGCCAGCCCCCCGTCGGATCCCGGCGGCGGGGTCATCTTGTAGTACAGCGTCGCGTGCAGCAGCGCGTTGCCGCCCTCGAACAGCAGCGTCGCCAGGATCCACGCCAGCCAGAACAGGCCGAAGCTGAGCGCTACGGCCGACACCGAGAGCATGAACACGTTCTTTCGCTTGCGCGCCGTGTACAGCGGATTGGATGCGGTGATGTAGCTCATCGGGCCCGGCCTAGGTTCGCGCGCCTTCCTGGCGCGACAGGCGCATCAACATGAATTTGGAGAGTGCGAGCACCACGGTGGTGATCACGAACAGGATCAGGCCGAGCTCGAACAGGGCCGACAGATAGGTGTCGCCGACCGCCTCGGTGAACTCGTTGGCCAGCGCGGACGCGATGCTGTTGCCCGGCGCGAGAAGCGAGGCGGAAAGGCGATGCGCGTTGCCGATCACGAAAGTGACCGCCATCGTCTCGCCGAGCGCTCGCCCCAGGCCAAGCATCACCCCGCCCACCACTCCGACCTTGGTGTACGGCAGGACGACGCGGAACACCACTTCCCAGGTCGTCGCCCCGAGCCCGTAGGCCGACTCCTTGAGCATCGGCGGAACCAGCTCGAACACGTCGCGCATCACCGCGGCGATGAACGGAATCACCATGATCGACAGGATCAGCCCCGCCGTCATCATGCCGATGCCGAGCGGCGGGCCGGAAAACAGGGCGCCGATCAGCGGGATGTCGCCGAAGACCTTGACCATCAGCGGCTGGACGTAGGTCTGCACCAGCGGCGCGAGCACGAACAAGCCCCACATGCCGTAAATGATCGACGGGATCGCCGCCAGCATCTCGATCGCCGTTCCGAGCGGGCGCTTGAGCCAGCCGGGCGACAGCTCGGTGAGGAACAAGGCGATGCCGAAGCTCACCGGCACCGCGATCACCATGGCGATGAACGAGGTCATGAGCGTGCCGTAGATCGGCACCAGGGCGCCGAACTGCTCGCGTACCGGATCCCAGTCCTCGCGCCACAGGAAGCTGATCCCGTACTTGCGCAGCGTCAGTTCGCTGCCGACCACGAGCGACACCAGGATCGCGGCCAGGATGCTGAAGACGAGAAATGCGAAGACCTTGGTCAGCCACTCGAACGCAGGATCCAGCCAGAGCGCCGAGCGGGGCCGCGGCGCGACGGGGGCCTGCAGCGCTTCGACTGTCGTGTCCTGGTTCTCGGCGCCCTGGGAAGCCACGGGGACGGCGCTCATTTGAGTGGTTTGCCGCGCATTCTAGTTGAAACCGGTTGGGGAACGAAAAGGGGCGGTCGCGCCGCCCCCTTTCCCCTCCGCCCTGGCAGCGGATAATTCCAATCAATATACGGAGTTGCCGGAGGCGTCCTTGATGTTCTTCCAGGACGATTCGATCAGCGAAACGACGTTGTTCGGCATCGGCACGTAGTCGAGCGACTCGGCCATCTTGTCGCCGTTGGCGTAGGCCCACTTGAAGAACTCGAGCACCGCCTTCGCGTTTTCCGGCTTCTCCTGAACCTTGTGCATCAGGATGAACGTCGCACCGGCGATCGGCCAGGCTTGCGCACCCGGCGCGTCGGTGAGGATCAGGTACATCCCCGGCGCGGCGTGCCAGTCGGCGCCCGCGGCAGCCGCCTTGAACGAGTCGCTGTTGGGCGAGACGAAGTTGCCCTCGCGGTTCTTCATCTTGACGTAGGCCATGTGGTTCTGCAGCACGTAGGCGTACTCGACGTAGCCGATCGAGCCATCGATGCGCTGCACGTACGAGGCCACGCCTTCGTTGCCCTTGCCGCCCACGCCGGTCGGCCAGTTGAGCGAGGTGCCCACGCCTACCTTGTCCTTCCACTCCGGGCTGACCTTGGACAGGTAGTTCGACCAGATGAAGCTCGTGCCCGAACCGTCGGAGCGGTGCACCACCGAGATCGCCTGGCCCGGAAGCTTCACGCCCGGGTTGAGCGCGGCGATCGCCGGATCGTTCCACTTGGTGATCTTGCCGAGGTAGATGTCGCCCAGCACCGCGCCGGACAGCTTCAGCTCGCCCGGCTTGATGCCTTTCAGGTTGACCGTCGGGATCGCGCCCCCGATCACGGTCGGAAACTGCATCAGGCCGCCCTTTGCCAGCACTTCCGGCGTCAGCGGCATGTCCGAGGCGCCGAAATCGACCGTCTTGGCGCTGATCTGCTTGATTCCGCCGCCCGAGCCGATCGACTGGTAGTTCAGGCCCACGCCGGTCGCTTTCTTGTACGCGTCGGCCCACTTGGCGTAGATCGGATACGGGAAAGTCGCTCCCGCGCCGGTGATGTCGGTCGCCATCGCCGCGGTCGAAACCAGCGCCGCGGCGGCAAAGCCGAGCACCTTGGTCATCGTCTTCTTGTGCATGTCAAACAATCCTCTCGGTTGGAATTTCATGACCGTAAGGATATGAACGTTTTGTTACGGGATCGTGACAGCTTCGGATCAGCCGCCGGCGCAGCGGCGCACCGCCTGCGCGATCGACTGCGCGGCGGCTTCGATCGCCGGGCGCGGCTCGCCCTCGACCATCACGCGCAGGACCGGCTCGGTGCCCGAG
>JBAUTD010000550.1:0-2139 GCA_049582045.1 Burkholderiales bacterium | reverse complement strand
CCGCGCGGGCGGCGCCGGCTGCGAGGCAAAGCGCCAGCGCGAGGCCCAGGCCGGCGCTTCGCAGCGGGCTCATGGCTGCGATCAGCGGAATTGCTCCCGCAGCTTGACCTTCCAGAACTTGCCGGTCGAGGTCTTGGGAATCGCCTCGAGGAACTCGAAGCGGTCGGGCAGCTGCCACTTGGCGAAGCGGCCGGCGAGGTGGCTGCGCAAGGCTTCCGGATCGGCCTTGCCGCCGGGCTTGAGCACCACGCAGGCGAGCGGCCGCTCGCCCCACTTCGCGTCCGCCACCGCGATCACCGCGGCTTCCGCCACCGCGGCGTGCGCCATCAGCAGGTTCTCCATGTCGACCGAGCTGATCCACTCGCCGCCGGACTTGATCAGGTCCTTGGTGCGGTCGGCGATGCGCACGTAGCCGTGCGCATCCATCGAGGCGACGTCGCCGGTGCGCAGCCAGCCGTCGGCGGTGAACTTCTCAGGCTCGGTCGCCACCTCGTGGTAGCCGCCGGCGATGAACGGCCCGCGCACCTGGATCTCGCCCACGCTCTTGCCGTCCCAGGGCTGCTCGGCGCCCTGCTCGTCTACGACGCGCATGTCGACCATCGGCACCGGTACGCCCGCCATCGCCGCGCGCGCGAAGCGCTGGTCCTCGCTTATCCCCTGCAGCTCGGGCTTGAGGTAGGCCGCGGTACCGAGCGGGCTCATCTCGGTCATCCCCCAGCCGTGCGTCACCTGCGCGCCGTGCTTCGCGTACAGGCGGATCATCGCCTCCGGCATCGCCGCGCCGCCGACCAGCATGCGGATACCCTGCGGCAGCTTGTTGCGCACCGGGTCGGACTCGAGCAGCTGCGCCATGCCGATCCAGATCGACGGCACGCCGAGCGCGTAGCTCGGCTGCTCGGCCTTGAACAGGTCGAGCAGGTCCTGCGGGTGCAGGTGCGGACCCGGAAACACCATCTTCACGCCCATCATCACGCAGGTGTACGGCACGCCCCAGCTGTTAGCGTGGAACATCGGCGTCACCGGCAGCACGCTGTCCCTGGCCGACAGGCCCCAGAAGTCGGGCTGGTTCGCCACCAGCGAGTGAATCACCGTCGAGCGGTGCGAGTACACCACGCCCTTGGGCCGCCCGGTCGTGCCCGACGTGTAGCACATCGCGACCGGGTCGTCCTCGTCGTGCGCCGGATAGTCGAACTTCTCCGGCGCGCGCTCGAGGAAGGCCTCGTAGTCGACGAAGGCCTTGTCGACCGGCTTGCCCGAGAACGGCACCACGATCACCTTCTCGAATTTCGCCTTGTCCTTGAACTGCTCGTACAGCGGCAGCAGGATGTCGTCCACCACCAGAAAGCGGTCCTTGGCATGGTTCGCGATCCAGCCGATGTCCTCCGGCGCGAGGCGCAGGTTGAGCGTGTGCATCACGCCGCCGGCGGCCGGAATGCCGAAATAGCACTCCAGGTGCGCGTAGTTGTTCCAGCAAAGCGTCGCCACCCGGTCGCCCTTCTCGAGCCCCGCCGCGAGCAGCCCGGACGCGAGCCTGCGCGCGCGGCGGTAGAAGTCCGCGAAGCGCTGCCGCCTGAGCGACTTGTCGGGCAGGCGGCTGACGATCTCCGACTCCGGAAACAGCTTCCCGGCGCGTTCCAGGAAATGATTCAGCGACAGCGGCACGCGCTGCATGGTGGAGCGGATCATCGTGCGCCTTCCTCCTCTGACGGGCGCCGACAATGTACTGCGCCGCAGGCACGGGCGTAAAGACTCGACTGCGCTAGGATGACGGCGTGAGCCCGCGGTTTCCGATCGTCGACGCGCATCAGCATTTCTGGGACCCGCGCGCGAACTACCATCCCTGGCTGTGCGACGAGACGCCGATCGCGTTCCGCTACGGCGACTATTCGGCGCTGCGCCGGCCCTACCTTCCCGCCGACTACGCGGCGGACGCGGCGGGGCACGAGGTGGTGAAGACCGTCTACGTCGAAACCGAATGGGATCCGCGCGATCCGCTCGGCGAGACGGCATGGGTCGAGCGGCTGCGGCGCGGGACCGGCCTGCCGACGGTGATGGTGGCGCAGGCATGGCTCGACCGCGACGATGCCGCCGTCGTGCTCGAGCGACAGGCTGCGTTCGCATTCGTGCGCGGCGTGCGCC
>JBAUTD010000549.1:0-5932 GCA_049582045.1 Burkholderiales bacterium | reverse complement strand
GGTGATGTCGGCGCCTTCGTAGCGCACCTGGCCGCCGCTTACCCGCTGCACGCCCGAGAGCGCGCGCAGCAGCGTCGTCTTGCCGGCGCCGTTGGCGCCCACCAGCGCGACCAGCTCGCCGGCACGCACCGCGACGTTGATCCCTTTCAGCGCGGGGATGCGCCCGTAGCGGCTCTCGAGGGCGCTGACCTCAAGCATGGGAATGGGCCTCGCTGCCGAGATAGGCCTCGATCACTTTCGGATCGTGGCGCACGGACTCCGCGCTTCCCTCGGCGAGCTTGCGGCCGTAGTCGAGCACCAGGACATGGTCGGAAACGCCCATCACAAGCTTCATGTTGTGCTCGACCAGCACGGTCGTGATTCCGCGCTCGGACAGGCGCTGGATAAGGCCCACGATCTCCTGCGTCTCGGTCGGGTTGAGGCCCGCCGCCGGCTCGTCGAGCAACAGCAGGCGCGGACGGGCGGCGAGCGCGCGCGCGATCTCGAGCCGCTTGAGCGCGCCGTAGGGCATGCTTTCGGAAGCCGCGCGCGCGTAAGCGGCCAGCCCCACGAACTCGAGCAGGTCGAGCGCCTCGGCGCGGCAGGCGCGCTCGGCGCGCGCGAGGCTCGGAAAGCGAAGCAGCGCGGCCACCAGGCCGCAGCGCTCGTGCAGGTAGCGCCCGACCATCACATTCTCGATCGCGCTCATGTTGAAGAAGATCTGCAGGTTCTGGAACGTGCGGCCGATCCCGGCCGCCGCGTAGTGATGCGGCGCGCGCCCCGTAAGCTCTCTGTCGTCGAACCAGATGCGGCCCGCGCTGGGGCGGTACACGCCGGTGAGCAGGTTGAGCAGCGTGGTCTTGCCGGCGCCGTTCGGGCCGATGATGGAGTACACGCCCCGTGAGGGGATCTCGAACTGCAGCGCCTGCACCGCGTGCACGCCGCCGAACTCCTTCGACAGGGCTTCCGCGCGCAACAGGCTCATTTGCGCTCCCTGGACGCGAAGCGCGCCGCGAGGGTCGGCACGAAGCCCTTGGGCATGAAGATCATGGTGAGCATCATGACCGCGCCGAACACCACCATCTCGTAGTCCTTCAGCACCGCGAGCAGCTGCGGCAGCGTGGTGAGCACGGCTGCGCCGACCACCGCGCCGAAGGTGGACGCCATGCCGCCGAAGACCACCATCGTGACCAGCTCGATCGAGTGCAGGAAAGTCGCCCTGCCCGGGGTGATGAAGCCCGAGTAGTGCGCCGTCAGGCCGCCGGCGAACGCGGCGAACACCGCCGACAGGACGAACACCATCACCTTCTGGCGTACGCTGTCGATCCCGACCACCTCGGCCGCGGTTTCCGAGCCGTGCAGCGCGCGCAGCGCGCGGCCGCCGGGCGATTCGACCAGGTTGAGCGAAAGCCACACCGCGAGCAAGAGCAGCGCGCCGACGACCCAGTACCAGGCCTTCTCGCCCGAGAGCACATGGCCGAAGAGTGCGAGCGGCGGCACGCTCATCCCGTCGGGCCCTCCCGTGAGGCCGTCTTCGTTGGACAGGACAATCGAGATGATCACGCCCAGACCGAGGGTTGCCATCGCCAGGTAATGCCCGCGCAGGCGCAGGATCGGCCGCCCCACCAGCCAGGCAAGCAGCGCCACGCCGGCGGTTGCGGCCGCGAGCGCTGCGAGAGGCGGCCAGCCGTAGCGCGCGGTGAGAATCGCGGAGCCATAGGCGCCGAGCCCGAAGAAGCCGGCGTGGCCGAGGCTGATCTGGCCGGCGTAGCCGATCAGCAGGTTCAGGCCGATGCAGACGATCGCGTTCAACCCCACCAGGACCGCGACGTCGTAGAAGTAGTTGTTCGCCAGCGCGAGCGGCAGCAGCGCAATCACCGCCATGAGGGCAATCATCCCTCCGCTGCGCGCCGTGCGAAGTGCGGCCGCCATCGGTAGCTGCGCCCTAGACGCGCTCGGCGGAGCGGCGCCCGAGCAGGCCGCCCGGCATCAGCACCAGCACCGCGAGCATGATGCCGAACGCGATCACGTCCTTGTAGGCGGAGGACACGTAGCCGGCGGAGAGCGCTTCGAGCAGGCCGAGCGCGAGCCCGCCCAGCACCGCGCCCGGGCCGCTGCCCAGGCCGCCGAGAATCGCGGCGGCGAAGCCCTTCAGCCCGAGCATCACGCCGACGTCCCATGCGGTGAAAGTGATCGGCGCGATCAGGATGCCGGCCAGGGCGCCGAGCGCCGCCGAGAGTCCGAAGGAGACCAGAAGCACGCGCCGCACGCTGATGCCGACCAGTTGCGCGGCGAGCCTGTTGTGAGAGGTGGCGAGTATCGCCTTGCCGTGCAGGGTCCGATTGAAGAACCACCACAGCGCCGCCACCACCACGAGCGTTACCCCGATCACCCACAGGCTCTGCGGCACGATGGTCGCCCCTCCCAGGGCGATCGGCCGGTCGCCGCTGAACGCGGGCAGCGCATGCAGGTTCTTGTCCCACACCAGCCCGGCGAGGCCGCGCAGCAGAATCGAGGCGCCGATGGTGATAATGATCAAGGTCACCACCGACTCGCCGCGCACACGCTCGACCGCGAACTTCGCCAGCGCCAGTCCGACCAGGGTGGTGGCGGCGATGGCGAGCAACGCGGCAAGCGGAAGCGGCAGCCCGGTCGAGCTCAGCGACACCGTCGCCATGCCGCCGATCATCACGAACTCGCCTTGGGCGAAATTGATGACGTGGCTGGCGTTGTAGATGATCGAGAACCCGAGCGCTACCAGCGCATAGATCGCCCCGACGGTCAGCCCGCTGAGCAGGTACTGCAGCAGCTGCGCGCTCATCGCCGGGGCGCGCGACTTACTTCACCAGGGTCCAGTCGCCGTTCTTGATCTCCAGCATGCGGAACGCCGACAGATCGAGGCCCATGTGGTCGGTCGGCGACATGTTGAATTCGCCGTCCATACCCATCCAGCCGCGGGTTGCTTCGATCGCGTCGCGAACCTTGGCCTTGTCGGTGGTGTGTACCTTTTTCATCGCGTCGACCACCAGGTAGAGGCCGTCGTAGGCGTGGCCGCCGAAGGTCGAGACGTCCTGGTGGTAGCGCGACTCGAAGTCGTGCTTGTAGTCCAGCACGACCTTCTTCTGCGGGTCGTTGAACGGCAGCGCGTCCGCTACCAGCAGGGCCGCGGCCGGCAGGCGCACGCCGTTGGCGGCATCACCGGACAGCTTGATGTACTCCTTGGAGGCGACCCCGTGCGATTGGTACAGCGGAACGGTCATCCCGATCTGGCGGAAGTTCTTCGTCACGATCGCCGGCGCCGCGCCGAACCCCGCGTTGAGCACCGCCTGGATCTGCGCGTTCTGGCGCATCTTGGTCAGCTGCGGCGTCATGTCGCTGTCCTTCGCGCCGTAAGTCTCGTCGGCGACGATCTCGATGCCGTACTTCCCGGCCACCTGCATGCACTGCGCCCGCATCGACTTGTCGAAGCCGCCCGGGCCCGAAATCAGCCCGATTTTCGAGATGTTGCGCGCCTTCATGTCCGCAAAGATCTTCTCGCAGGCCATACGATCGGTGGCCGGAGTCTTGAACACCCACTTCTTGACCGGCTCGACGATCACCACCGCGCCGGCGAGCGAGATGAACGGTATCCCGGCCTGCTCGATGAGCGGGATGACGGCCATCGTCTCGCCGGTGGTGGAGCCGCCGACGATGGCGTCGACCTTGTCCTCTTCGATCAACCGCTTGACGAAGGTGCGCGCCTTGTCGGCGTTGCCGGCGGAGTCGTAGGAGACGAGCTGCAGCTTCCTTCCGAGCACGCCGCCGGCAGCGTTGATCTTGTCGACGTACAGCTCGAGCGTCTTCTGTTCGGGGTCGCCGAGGAACGACGCTCCCCCGGTGACCGACAGGAAGGATCCGATCTTGATCGGCGGCGCAGCGTGCGCGGCGTGGGCCGCGAAAGCGATTCCGGCGATCGCTGCGAAACGTGCAAAGGCGGTAAAGCAGGTCCTCGAAGTCATGACGCTCCTCCTCGAAAAGTGGAATAGGCGCTCCTGGCCGTTGCATGCGGCGCGGCCGCGCGGTATGGTATTCCGGTACTCCAAAGCGTATTTGAACGCTAGCGTGCCTGCATAGGGAGCAATTTGATCTACCGCAAGAAAAGCAGCATTGCACCGGCTGGCGGGGTGCGTCAGGCGCGCGTGCGCGGCGCGCTTCCGGAAGATCTCGAGCAGGTGATCGAGATCGACACCATGGTCACCGGGCTGCGCAAGGCGGCGTACTGGGCCGAGATCCTGCGGCGCTACGGCGGCGGGCGGCGCCAGCGCTACTTCCTGGTGGCCGAGGCGGACGGGCGCATCGAGGGCTACGTCATCGGCGAGGTGCGTGACTGGGAGTTCGGCTCGCCGCCCTGCGGCTGGGTGTTCGCGATCAGCGTACGCCCCGACGCTCGCCTCGGCGGCACCGGAACGCAGCTGCTCGGGGCGATCAGCGACAGCTTCCGGCGCGCCGGCGTTTCCAAGCTGCGCACCATGCTCGCGCGCGACAACCAGCTGATCCTGTCGTTCTTCCGCAGCCAGGGCATGATGGCCGCGCCCTACATTCCGCTCGAGAAAGACCTTTGACGGGGGCGCGGTGAAGCTGCAGACCAATACCCTGCTTGCGCTCTACAGCGTGCTCGAGTTCGCCGCCAACCCCGGGCGCCACCTGTCGGCCGCGGAGGTGGCGCAGAAGTACCGCGTGTCGCCGCATCACCTGGCGAAGGTGCTGCGCACGCTCGGCCGGGCCGGGCTGGTCGAAGCAGTGCGCGGCGTCGGGGGCGGCTACCGCTTCGCCGGCAACGCCAAGCGCCTCACGCTGATGGATGTCATCGAACTGTTCGAGGATATCAGCGGCCCGCGCCGCGCCGCCGCCAAAGTCCCCCGCCGGCGCAGTGCCGTGGACGCGATTGCTGCGCCGCACGAGGTGGAGGACGCCCTCGGCGTAGTGCTGAAGGAGATCGACGAAATCGCGAAGGCGACGTTCCGCTCGATCACGCTCGACACCATGCTCAAGCTGGTCGAGCGCAGGCGGGCTCCGCGCGGGGGCTGACCCGCGTCAACGTTTCGGGCGACGGCGTCCAGCCGCGTCCGCTTCAGGCCCCGCCGGGGTCGGCGAGCCCCTCGAGAATCGGGCACTCGGGCCGGTCATCGCCGTGGCAGTGCACCGCGAGTGCCTGCAGCGTGCGCTTCATAGCCTGCAATTCGGCGATGCGTTGGTCGAGCTCCTCGACGTGCGTCAGCGCGAGCGCCTTCACTTTGCTGCTGGGCCGGCGCTGATTGCGCCACAAACCCAGCAACTGCTCGATCTGCTTGATCGAAAACCCGAGATTGCGCGCCTGGCGCACGAAGCGCAGGGTGTGCACGTCGCTCTCAGAGTAGGTGCGGTAGCCCGAATAGGTCCGCGCCGCTTTCGGTATGAGTCCGATTGCCTCGTAGTGACGAATCATCTTCGCCGACACGCCGGAACGCCTGGCGGCGTCGCCGATGTTCATCTGCACCGCGCTCACGGCTTGCCTCCCGATCCCCGCCAGCGCCGCAGCATGAGCGCGTTCGTCACCACGCTTACGCTGCTGAAGGCCATCGCCGCTCCCGCGATGATCGGGTTGAGAAACCCGAACGCGGCGAGCGGAATGCCGACCATGTTGTAGAAGAAGGCCCAGAACAGGTTCTGGCGAATCTTGCTGTAGGTGCGGCGCGAGATGCTGATCGCGTCGGCCACCAGCCTCGGGTCGCCGCGCATGAGCGTGATGCCCGCGGTGTGCATCGCCACGTCGGTGCCGGTGGCCATCGCGATGCCGACGTCGGCGGCGGCGAGCGCAGGCGCGTCGTTGATGCCGTCGCCCACCATCGCGATCACCTTGTTCTTGCCGCGCAGCTCGGACACGACATGCGCCTTGTCGGCGGGCAGCACCTCGGCCCTGACCTCGTCGATGCCC
>JBAUTD010000548.1:0-4039 GCA_049582045.1 Burkholderiales bacterium | reverse complement strand
CCGCGCGGGGGCGCTTGCGATCCTGCGCGCGGCGCTCGCGCGCTACCCCAACGACAGGCCGCTCACCTACGCCTACGTCGAGGCGCTGCAGGACGCCGGCCGCAACCAGGACGCGCTCGGCGCCCTGTTCGGCCCGCTGCGCCAGTATCCGCGCGACGAGCATCTGCACATGCTGCTCGCCAAGACTTACGCGGGGCTCGGCAAGCGCTTGCTGCAGCACCAGGCCCAGGCCGAGGTCTACGTGCTGCAGGGCAGCCTGCCGCAGGCGATCGAGCAGCTGCAGCTCGCCCAGTCCGCGGGCGACGGCGACTTCTACCAGCTCTCGACCGTCGACGCGCGGCTGCGCGAGCTGCGCTCGCAGCAGCGGCTGCAAGCGAGCGACGCGAAGCGGAACTAGCGCGCCGTCGGCTCGCAGTAGGCGTCGTAGAGCAGGTCGAAGGTCTTCTCGGTCTCGCGCAAGAGCTCGTCCTCGCTCGCCGCGCGCCGCACGGCGCCCTGCAGCAGCGTCTGCACGCCGGCGGCTTCGGGCACGAGCGTGCCGCGCACCTCGAGGTAGTGCACCAGAGCGCCGATCCTGGCCAGCGCCGGGTCGTCGGTGAGGTCGAGCTGCGCCAGCAGCTGCTCGAACGTGACCCGGGATCCGCTGTTGGAAAAGCGCGCGCCGTCGAACGCGAATCCGATCGCGCCCGACGGCGGCGGCTGCGACTTGTCCAGCCAGAGCAGCGCCGCCTCGGGGTCGACGAAGCGGCGGATCAGCCAGGCGCATGCGAGCCGGTCGACCCAGAGCGGCTTGCGCGTGGCCCAGGTGCGCCCCAGGAAGTGCTCGTCGGGGTCGAAGCCGGGCCGTGCGTCGGTCGGAAACAGCAGCTTGCGGACCGCGGCCTCGGCGTCGTCGAGCGCCTTGGCCGCGCGATGGCGCGCTTCGCCGGGGAAAAAGTCGTGCGTGCTGATCGCCTCGAATTCGCGCCGCTGCTTGTGCAGCACGCGCGCGATCGCGGCGGGATCCGATACGCCGTAGCCCAGGCTGAGGCCGTCGATGACCTTGATCAGCGCGTCGTAGCGCCCCGAGCGGTCGAACAGGCCGCGCAGGGCCTGGTCCTGGCCCGGCGAGCCCGCGCCGACGTGGAGCAGGTGCGCGACGTTGCCGCTGCGCCCGATATACTCGGTCAGGCGGCCGAGCGCCTGCCGGTTCTCGGCGCTGTCGGGCAGCAGGTAGGCGCCCTCGCGAATCACCGCCGTGCCGAGCGACGCCAGGGTTCGAAGAATTCTCATCCTCGCGCCGGGGTCCTCGGTCGGGAGGTTGGCGATGCAGACCAGCCAGTTGCCGGCGGTCGGTGCGGTTTTGGGGGCTTGCTTGGTCATGAATCAGGGGCGCTTATTGCAAAATCAAAACATCGGACTTGTCGCTGAGCGGCGCGATACCGAGAATGTTCTTTCGCTGCGCGAAGATACCGCAAGAAAAGAGAACTATCTATGCCTGGCCTGGTAAGGCCTCACGGAGGAGGGTCGCTCAAGCCGCTGCTGCTCGCGGGCAAGGCGCTCGCGGCCGAACGCGCGCGCGCCGGGACCCTGCCGCAGGTGCGCGTGAGCTCGCGCGAAAAGGGCGACCTGATCATGCTCGGCATCGGCGGCTTCACCCCGCTCGAAGGCTTCATGACGCGCGCCGACTGGGAAGGCGTATGCGACGGCATGCGCATGGCGAGCGGCCTGTTCTGGCCGATTCCGATCACGCTGTCGGTCGACGAGGGTTTCGCCGCGGGCCTCGAGACCGGAGCGGACATCGCGCTGATCGATCCCGATTCGGACGAGCCGCTGGCGACGATGCGCGTGAGCGAGAAGTACACGATCGACAAGGCGCACGAGTGCGTCTCGGTCTTCCGCACCGCCGATCCCGAGCACCCAGGGGTGAAGATGGTCATGCAGCAGGGCGGGGTCAATCTCGCGGGGCCGCTGAAAGTGCTGTCCGACGGCGGCTTCAAGGCC
Organism: Burkholderiales bacterium; assembly: GCA_049582045.1. Taxonomy (GTDB): domain Bacteria; phylum Pseudomonadota; class Gammaproteobacteria; order Burkholderiales; family SG8-39; genus DAHVFK01. The sequence goes on along the minus strand of JBAUTD010000548.1, from coordinate 2,056 downwards.
AGGTACGGGAGTCTCTTCATGACGCCGGCCGAGACCCGGGCCGAATTCGAGCGCCTGGGCTGGTCCAGGGTGGCCGCGTTCCAGACCCGCAATCCGATGCACCGCTCGCACGAGTATCTCGCCAAGGTGGCGATCGAGACTTGCGACGGCGTGCTGGTGCACTCGCTGCTCGGCAACCTCAAGCCCGGCGACATCCCGGCCGACGTGCGCACTGCGGCGATCTCCGTACTGGTCGAGAAGTATTTCTGCCAGAACACCGTGGTTCAGGCGGGCTACCCCCTCGACATGCGCTACGCGGGGCCGCGCGAGGCGCTGCTGCACGCCCTGTTCCGCCAGAACTACGGCTGCTCGCACCAGATCGTCGGGCGCGATCACGCCGGGGTCGGCAGCTACTACGGCCCGTTCGACGCGCACCACATCTTCGACCAGATCCCGAAAGGCGCGCTCGAAACCCAGCCGCTCAAGATCGACTGGACGTTCTGGTGCTACAGGTGCGGCGGCATGGCCTCGGCGCGCACCTGCCCGCACGGCGAAGCCGACCGGCTGCTGGTGTCCGGCACCAAGCTGCGCAAGTGGCTCTCGGAGGGCTCCGAGGTGCCGGCCGAATTCAGCCGTCCGGAGGTGCTCGAGGTGCTGCGCAAGTACTACGCCGCGCTCGACGCCAGCCAGAAAGTCGAAGTCAAGCTCACCGGTCACTCCGCCAGGTAAGTGCTGGTACGCGACTACATGAGCAGTCCGGTGGTCGGCGTCGCGCGCGACACGGAATTCCACGCCGCGTTCGACCTGATGCGCCACCGCAAGCTGCATCACCTGCCGGTGGTCGACGCGGGACGCGTGGTGGGGATCGTCGCCGAGCGCGACCTGCTGCTTGCGGCGGCGAACTTCGGCCCGGCCGAGGTCCCGGTGGAGGAGATCATGCGCGCGCCGGTGGTGTGCATCTCCGACCGGTCGGCCCTGAGCAGCGCCGCGCGCGTGCTGGTGGAGAAGCACATCGGCAGCCTGCCGGTGCTGAACGCGCGCAAGGAGCTGGTCGGCATCATCACCGAGACCGACGTGTTCAAGGTCATGGCGGGCATGGCTCGCCCGCGCAAGACGAAGAAGAAGGAAGAGAAGGTCAGGCCCCGCCGATAAGCTTCGGCAGCCAGAGCGAAAGCGCGGGGAAGGCGACCAGCAGCGCCACCCGGAACAGCTCGGCGACGAAGAACGGCATCACGCCCTTGAACGTCTGGCTCATCGGCACGTCCTTCGCCAGGGCGTTGATCACGAAAACGTTCATCCCGACCGGCGGCGTGATCAGCCCGAGCTCGACCACGATCAGCGCCAGGATGCCGAACCAGATCTTGAGGTGCTCCTGGGTCATGCCGAAGTCGAGCCCCGAGATCACCGGCCAGAAGAACGGGATCGTGAGCAGGATCATCGACAGGCTGTCCATCAGGCAGCCGAGGAAGATGAGCGCGATCAGCAGCAGGATCAGGATCATGATCGGCGACAGGCCCGAGTGCAGCATCATGTCGGCCGCCGCCTGGGGCACGCCGCCGCGCGCCATGAAGATGTTCAGGATCTGGGCCCCGAGCAGGATCAGGTAGATCATGCCGGTCGTCTTGGCGGTGTCGAGCAGCGCCACCTTCATCCCCTGCCAGCGGATCGAGCCGCGCAGGATGCCGAACGCGGCGACCAGGAACACTCCGATCGCGGCCGCGGGCGTGGGGTTGAACAGGCCGAAGTAGATGCCGCCGATCACCATGCCGAAGATCGCCACCACCGGGCCGACGCGCAGCGTCGCCTCGATGAACTCCTTGCGCGGGACGCGGTCGCCGGGCGGGCCGGCCTCCGGGTTGAGCCGGACGTAGATCGCGATCGTGACGAGGAAGAAGACCACTGCGATCACGCCTGGAACGAACGCGGCGATGAACATCTGCACGATGCTCGCCTCGACCACGATCGCGTACACCACCAGCACGACCGAGGGCGGGATCAGGATGCCGAGCACCCCGCCCGCGGCGAGCGTGCCGGTCGCGAGCGTCGGGCTGTAGCGGTAGCGGCGCAGCTCGGGCAG
>JBAUTD010000547.1:0-3242 GCA_049582045.1 Burkholderiales bacterium | reverse complement strand
GCCGACGTCGGCGTCCGAGTGAGCGACCAGACCCGCGCCGCGCCGCTCACGCTGGAAGTCGGCAAGGTCGCGCTGCAGGCCGGCGCACGGATCGAGATCGGCGCGGCCGGGACCCGCGTGACTTCGAACGATCTTCACCTCGCGCTGAGCAAGATCACCCTGGCGCGGCCCACCGACAAGACCCCCTTCGCCGCGCTCGACAGCGTGACGCTCGAAGGAGACGCGATCGACACGGGCAAGCGCGATATCGCGCTGCGCGAGCTGGCCGCAAGCGGCGGCAGCGCAAGGCTGATCCGTGACGCCAAAGGCGATATTGATCCTCTGGCCTCGTTTGCCGCGCCTGACCGGAGGGAAAGGCCCGCGACGGACAGCGGCGCCCCGTGGCACTTCCGGCTCGGCGAATTCAAGCTGAGCGGATTCAGGCTCTCGCTCGCCGACCGGGGCTTCGAGCCGGCGGTCGGCTATGACCTGGCGGACGTCTCCGCGACGCTGAAGGATCTGAGCGACGACCTGCGTGCCCCGGTGCCGTTCGAAGCCGCGCTGAAGGTGGCCCAGGGAGGAAGCCTGGGCGCCACGGGCAGCTTCGTGCCCGACGGATCGGCCGCCGACGCACGGCTCAAGTTGAACGGGCTCAACCTCGTTCCGCTGCAGCCGGCCGTGGCGCGCTACGCTTCGCTTGCGCTCAAGTCGGGCAATCTCTCCGCGTCCGCGGTGCTGAAGTACCAGGCGAACAAACCCGGCCCGAAGCTTCGCGTCGACGGCGCGCTCGGCGTCGCGGGGCTCGAGATCGACGAAGCGCAGAGCGGGGACCGCTTCCTGTCCTGGAAATCGCTCTCGGCCACGGGAATCCGTTTCGGGCTGGCGCCGGATCGGTTGAGCGTGAAGGAAGTCCGCCTGGCACAGCCTGGAGCCAAGATCACGGTATTCAAGGACCGCAGCGTCAATCTCGCCACGACGTTCAAGAAGCGGGACGCTCCCCCCGATGCCGCCCCGGCCGCAGGCGGCGGCTTTCCGGTGTCGGTTGATCGGGTGCGGGTGGAAAGCGGCACAGTGGACTTCGCCGATTTGAGCCTGGTGCTGCCGTTCGCCGCGCGCATCCGCGAGTTCAGCGGCGTGGTCACGGGCATCTCATCCGATCCGGCGAGCCGCGCCCAAATGAAACTCGAGGGGCGGGTCGACCAGACCGGATTGGCGCGGCTCGATGGCGCCCTGAGCCCGTTCGCGCCCAAGCGCTTCATGGACCTGCGCGCCGTGTTCCGCAACGTCGAGTTGCAGCCTATGACGCCCTACAGCGCGACTTTCGCGGGCCGCAAGATCGCCTCGGGCCGGCTTTCGCTCGATCTCGAGTACAAGATCAAGGACGGCAAGCTGGAAGGCAACAACAAGGTGCTACTCGACAAGTTCACCCTGGGCGAGCGCGTCGAGGCGCCGAACGCGCTGCACCTGCCGCTCGATCTGGCGATCGCGCTGCTCAGCGATTCGCAGGGAAGGATCGACGTCGCGATCCCGGTGAGCGGCGATGTGAACAGCCCGAAGTTCAGCTACGGCCACCTGATCTGGCAGGCGATCGCGACGGTGATCAAGAACATCGTCACGGCGCCGTTCCGCGCCCTGGGCGCATTGTTCGGCGGCGGCACGACCAAGCTCGACGCGATCGCGTTCGACCCGGGTTCCGCCCGCGTCCTTCCCACCGAGCTGGACAAGCTGAAGAAGGTCGCCGAGGCGCTCAAGCAGCGGCCCAAGCTCAAGGTGATCGTCGACGGCCGCTATCAGGCGGCCATGGACGGCAAAGCGCTGCGCAGCGACAAGGTGCGCCGCGAGCTGGCGGCCGAGCAGAAAGTGACGCTCGCGCCGGGCGAGGAGCCCGGCCCGGTGGCGTTCGACAACGCCAAGGCGCAGCGCGCCCTGGAGAAGCTGATGACCGCGCGCGCGGGCAAGGACGCCGTGGCGCAGTTCGCGGCGGAGTTCGAGAAAGAGGCCGGCCGCAAGGCGAGCCGCGTCAATCCCGCGCTCGCGCTGTTCGGCAAAGGCAGCGACGACCGGGAGTTCTACGAGGCGCTCTACCGCCGCCTGGTCGAGCTGCATCCGCTGCCCGCTGCCGAGCTGCAGGCGCTCGGCGAGCAGCGCGCGAGCGCCGTGTCGCAGGCCCTGGTCAAGGACGCCGGGATCGACCCGGCGCGGGTCGCTCTCGGCAAGACCGAGGCGGCCGCAGAAGCGCCGCAGGACACGATCGAAACGAAACTTCGCCTCGACGTACTGGGAGCCAAGCCATGACCACCTACGAGACCCCGGGCTGCGCCTACTGCCCGAGCACGGTTCGAGCCTGCCGCGTGGGCGAGGGCGAAACGCGCGGGCCGGGCTACTGCCCCTCCAAGATCGAGCCCGACGCCATCCTCGAAGCGGACGCGTACCGCAGCGACCCGTTCCTCGAGCGCGTGGCCAAGGTCTCGGCGGTGGTCGAGAGCGAAGGCTACTGCAAGTGGACCCGGGTCGAGGAGATCTGCCAGTTCGCCAGGAAGATGGGCTTCAGGCGCGTGGGGATCGCCACCTGCATCAGCTTCGTCGACTTGTCGCGCGTGTTCAGCGCCATCCTCGAGAGCCACGGGCTGGAAGTGGCCTCGGTCGCGTGCAAGAACGGCGGCGTGCCGAAGGAGGAGATCGGCCTGAAGGACGAGGAGAAGATCCGCCCCGGCACCTTCGAGGCGATCTGCAATCCGCTCTCGCAGGCCGAGCTGCTGAATCGCGCCGGCTGCGAGCTGAACGTCATCGTCGGCCTGTGCGTCGGGCACGACAGCCTGTTCATCCGCCACTCGCAGGGCCTGGTCACGACGCTCGTGACCAAGGACAGGGTGCTCGCGCACAACCCGGTCGGCGCACTGCAGCTGGCCGACACCTACTACAGCCGCGTATGGGGTCCGGACAAGCCGGCCAGGCTGCCCACCAAGCCGGTCAGCGGTCGGGCCAAACCGGCGGATGGTAGCCGAGCGGAACCGGCGGCCGCTCCCAGCGCGGCGGCGTCAGCGACATCCCGAGCACCGGGCGCAGATGAGTGATGCGCCCGTCCGGGGCCTCGGTTTCGACGAGTAGATCTTTCAGCATCTCGTCCGGCAGCTCGTCGGCGCCGCCCGACGCAACTTCTCCCAGATCGGCAATCCATTTGCCCACGCGCGCGAGCGCGACGCGCACCCGCCAGCTGCCGCCTTCGCGCGCGCGCCGCGCTAGCGCCACCATCGCGCCGAAGG
>JBAUTD010000546.1:0-2393 GCA_049582045.1 Burkholderiales bacterium | reverse complement strand
AGCGCGATCGCGCGCCCGATGCCGCGGCTGCCGCCCGCGACGACCACGTTCTTGCCGGGAAACGCGATGTTCATGCCTTGCCTCCGTGCCGGATGCAGACCTTGCCGAAGTGCGCGCCGCTCGCGAGGTGCGCCATCGCTCGTTTCAGCTCGTCGAAGGCGAACACGCGGTCGACCACGGGCTGCACTTTGTGCAGCGCCATCGCGCGCAGCATCGCCTCGAAGCCGTCGCGGTTGCCCACCCCGATGCCGACCATGCGCACCTGCTTCATCACGATGCGCCCGAGCTGTGCGGTCATGTTGCCGCCCGAGAGCACGCCGATGATCGAGATCGTGCCTCCGGTGGCTACGCACAGGAGCGATTGTGGCAGCGTCTTCTCGCCGCCGAGCTCGAGCACGTGCTCGAAGCCGCGCCCGCCGGTGATGCCGAGCGTCGCCTTGGCCCACTCGGGGGTCGTCCTGTAGTTGATCGCCGCGTCGGCGCCGAGTGCCTTGGCGCGCGCGATCTTCTCGTCGCTGGAAGAGATCACGGTGACGTGCGCGCCGGCGAGCTTGGCGAACTGCAGCGCGAACAGCGCCACGCCTCCGGTGCCCTGCACCAGCACCTTGGCGCCGGGGGCGAGGTGGTCGGCCACCATCAGCGCGCTCCAGGCGGTGAGCGCCGCGCAGGGCAGGGTCGCGGCCTGCTCGTCCGAGAGGTACTCGGGCACCTTCACCACGCCCTGCTCGGGCAGGCACATCAGCTCGGCCATGGTGCCGTCGAGCGGTCCGCCGAGGTTGTGCGCCGCGCGGTCGGGCGCCGGCGGTCCGGAAATCCAGCCCTGGGTGAAGCAGGGGCAGGCGCGCTCGCCGGGCTTGACGCGGATCACGCCGGCGCCGACGTCGATCACCTCGCCGACGCCGTCCGAGACCGGGATCAGCGGCAGCGTTCCGGTGTGCGCGCCGTAGCCGCGGTTTGGCACCAGCAGGTCGCGGTAGTTGAGCGACGCGGCCTTCATCCGCAGCAGCACCTGCCCCGGCCCCGGCCTCGGGTCGGCCCGCTTGGCGAGCTGCAGGTGCTCCATGCCCCAATCGTCTTGAATCTGGAATACTTTCATCTTTCGACCCCGACCTGACATCCCGGAGTATATGAAACCCGCGAAGCGAGCGCCGTCCTCGCGCTGCATCCTGCGCCCCCACCGCCCCGGGGACCTGGGCTGGGTGGTAGCGCGCCACGCGGTGCTCTATCGCGCGGAATACGGCTGGAACGAGGAGTTCGAGGCCCTGGTCGCCGGGATCGCCGCCGACTTCCTGCGCCGCCACGACCCCAGGCGCGAGCGCTGCTGGATCGCCCAGCGGAACGGCGAGCGCCTCGGCTCGGTGATGGTCGTCAGGCAGTCTCCCACCGTCGCCAAGCTGCGCCTGCTCCTGCTCGAGCCGTCCGCGCGCGGCCTGGGACTGGGCCGGCGCCTGGTCGAAACCTGCATCCGCTACGCGCGCCGCTGCGGCTACCGCAAGATCGTCCTCTGGACCCAGAGCGACCTCACCGCAGCGCGCGAAATTTACGCCAGGACAGGTTTTCGCCTCGTTCGCAAGGCGCGCCACCGCGGCTTCGGGCACCCTCTGGTGGGCGAGTACTGGGAGCGCAAGCTGGACTGAATCATGGCGATGCGACTTTGCACCTGCGGCGCAGAGGCCGACGTGCGTCGAGGCACGCGCCGCACCGCGGACGGGCGCGATGAGGACATCTACCGCGTGGTCTGTCCCGTTTGCGGCCAGCTCGGCCCCGCGATCCCGGCCGAGGGTAGGGACGCCGCCGCGGCGATCGCCGAAGCGGTTACGGCGTGGAACGAAATGATCGCCCGCCTGCGCCCGCTGGAAGCCTGATCAGGCCGCCCTGCCCAGAAGCGCCCGCGTTCCGGGGTAGGCCGAGCGCTGCACGCAGCTTTTCTTGCCCGCATCGCCCCAGGGCTCGAGCGCGGCGGCGCGGCGCATGAAGGTCGCGGGATCGAGCACCCAGTAGCCGCCCATGGTGGTGACGCCGCGCGCGAACAGCGGGTCGGGAAAGCAGCTCGCCGAGGGACCGATAAGCGCGAGCGCCTCCGCGTGGCAGCAGTAGCCCAGGATATCCTCGAGCGTGTCGTTTAGCAGCACGGTGCTGGTGGACACGATCTTGTTGCAGGCCGCGAGCCGCTTCGGGTCGAGGGTGACGGTGAGGCCCGGTTCCTCCTTCACCAGCTCGGCGCGCAGCTCGACCACGGTGAGCGGCAGGCCGAGCGCTCGCACGCGCGGCACCAGCGGCGCGAAAAAACCGATCATGCCGACGCGGTCGCCGGGCTCGAGACTCAGGGAACCGAGCGAGTTCGCGGCCAGGTCGGGCTCGTAGCCGGCGCGGCGCAAGACGTGCTGCGTGAC
>JBAUTD010000545.1:0-7585 GCA_049582045.1 Burkholderiales bacterium | reverse complement strand
GCTTGTGGGTCGCTCTGGCGCTCATCGCGGCCGTCGCCTTCGGGCTGGTCGCTCGCTACGCAGTGGCGCCGCGAGCCGGCAGGGTGGGGTCGCTGCGCCTGGCGCTCGAGTCGCTGACCCAGCCCGGCAGCCTCGCGCTCGCGCTGATGTTCGCGTTCTACGTCGCGCAGTGGACCTCCGTGATGATCTGGCTGCCGACCTTCGTCGTCGACGAGCGTGGCGGCTCGGCTACCACGGCGGCGCTGCTCACCGCGCTGATGGTACTGATCAACGTGCCCGGCAACCTCGCCGGCGGCTGGCTGCTCGCGCGCGGCGCGCACCGCGGCCGGATGACGATGGCGGCCTTCGCGATCATGGCCCTATGCGCCGTCGGCATGCTGCTCGACCTGCTGCCTAACCTACCGCGTTTCCTGCTCGTACTCGTCTTCTCCGCCTGCGCCGGGGTGATTCCAGCCGCGGTGTTCTCGGGCGTCCCCGTGCATGCCCGCAGCCCGCTCCACGTCGGCACCGGCAACGGGCTGGTGATGCAGTCGTCGCAGGCAAGCCAGTTCGTCGCCCCGGTGCTGCTGGCCTGGATGGCGTCGCGCTTTGGCAGTTGGAGCGCGTCGCTCTCGGCGCTGCTCGCCTTCGCCGCCTGCGGCGCGGCCTGTGGTTTCGCGCTCGAGGCCATAGAGGCGCGGCGGGGGCGCTAGAATCCGCCTGCTGAAGGGAGATCGTCATGCGCGACATCCACATCTGCGAAGTCGGCCCGCGCGACGGGCTGCAGAACGCCCACCACACGATGCCGACCGAGGCCAAGAAGCGCTGGATCGGCGCGCTCGCGGCCGCCGGGCTGGAGGAAATCGAGGTCGGGTCCTTCGTGCCGCCCAAGCTGATTCCGGCTATGGCCGACACCGGCGAGATCGTCGCGCACGCGCGAGGCATACCGGGCCTGCGCGTGGTGGCGCTGGCGCCGAATCTGAAGGGCTTCGAGCGCGCCATGCAGGCCGGCGCGCACAAGATCACCTTCCCGGTCTCGGCCAGCCGCGCCCACAGCCTCGCCAACGTGCGCATGACGCCCGAGCAGATGGTGGAGGAAGTGCGCAAGTGCCGCGACCTGCGCGGCGCCGACGGCCCGCAGATCGAGGGCGCCGTGTCGACCGCCTTCGGCTGCACCATGCAAGGCGCGGTCCCGGAGGACGACGTGTTGCGCATCGCCGCCGCACTGGCCGAGTTCTGCGACTGCGTGGCGCTCGCCGACACCGTCGGCTACGCCAACCCGGCCCAGGTACGGCGCGTGTTCGCCCGCGTCAAGCGGGAGATCGGCGACAAGCTCGAAGGCGCGCACTTCCACAACACGCGCGGGCTTGGCCTGGCCAACGCGCTCGCCGCCTACGAGGAAGGCGTGCGCGCCTTCGACAGCTCGATGGGCGGACTGGGCGGCTGCCCCTTCGCGCCTGGTGCGAGCGGCAACGTCGTCACCGAGGACCTGGTGTTCATGTTCGAGAGCATGGGGCTGGCGACGGGGATCGATTTCGACCGCCTGCTCGCGGCGCGCGACGCGCTGGTGAGCGGACTGCCCGACGAGCCGGTCTACGGTCATACCCCACAGGCGGGATTGCCCAAGGGCTTCAAACAGGCGGCATGAACCGGCTCCCGCTCGCCGGCGTGCGCGTGGTGGAGTTCGCCCACATGGTGATGGGTCCGAGCTGCGGCCTGGTCCTGGCCGACCTCGGCGCCGAGGTCATAAAGGTCGAGCCGCTCGAAGGCGACAACACGCGCCGACTGGAGGCCGCGGGGGTTGGCTTCTTCCCGGTTTTCAACCGCAACAAGAAAAGCCTCGCGGTAGACCTCAAGCGCGCCGAGGGGCGCGACCTGGTGTTGCGCCTGCTCGACGCCAGCGACGTGCTGACCGAGAATTTCCGCCCCAGCGCGCTCGACAAGCTCGGTTTCGGCTACGAGGCGCTCTCGGCGCGCAATCCGCGCCTGGTCTACTGTTCGCTCAAAGGATTCCTCGACGGCCCCTACCAGCACCGGCCTGCGCTCGACGAGGTAGTACAGATGATGGGCGGCTTGGCCTACATGACCGGGCTGCCGGAGCGCCCGCTGCGCGCCGGCTCATCGGTGGTCGACATTCTCGGCGGAACCTTCGGCGCGGTGGCCGTTCTCGCCGCGCTGCGCGAGCGCGAATCGAGCGGCCGTGGCGCCCGCGTCACCAGTGCGCTGTTCGAGAGCACGGCATACCTCGTGGCGCAGCACATGGCCCAGTTCGAGATCACCGGCGAAGCGCCGCCGCCGATGTCGGTCAAGCGGCCCGCGTGGGGCGTGTACGACATCTTCGAGACCGGCGACGGCGACCGCCTGTTCGTCGGCGTGGTCACCGACACGCAGTGGGAGATCTTCTGCCGCGAGTTCGGCGAAGCCGACCTGGCGAGCGACCCGCGCCTGAAAACAAACGGCGCGCGCGTGCGCGAGCGGGCCTGGCTGATACCGCGCCTGGCCGAAGCGATGAAGCGCTCCACTAAAGCCGAGCTGCAAACCACGCTCGAGCGCATCGGCCTGCCCTACGCGCCGATCGCCAAGCCCTGGGACTTGCTTGCCGACCCGCACCTTACGGCGTCGGGGGCCCTGCACGCGACGCGGCTGACCTCGGGCGAAACCATCCACGTCCCCGGCCTGCCTATCGCCTTCGGCGGCGAGCACTTGCCCAAGCGCCTCGATCCGCCGCCGGTCGGCGAAGGCGCTCGTGAGGTGCTAGGCGCAATCGGCTACGGCGAGGCGCAGATCGACGCCCTCGCCGCCGCGGGAGTCATTTCGCTGCCGGCTGCTTGAATTCGATCTCGACGAACAGGTACTCGTAGTCGTTCGCGTTCACCACGTCGTGCTCGACGCCCGCGTTCCTGAAGTAAGGCACGCCTTTCTTCAGGTCTGAAAAGCGCTCGCCACCGGCCTCGAGCAGCTTCAGGCGCCCGTCGAGCATCGGCACCACGACGTAGTCGAATTCGTGGCGGTGCCAGCCCGTCGACGCACCCGGCGCGAAACGCCACTCCGCGACTCGCGTGCGCTCGTTGTCGATGAATACCTTCGACGTGGCCTTGGCGTTGGCCATGCGCTAGCCCTTGAGCAGCGCGTCGATTCCAGCCTGCACGATCTGCTCGTCCTCGTGCGAGGCCACGCCGGAAGCGCCAATCCCTCCGACGCAGGTGCCGTCCGCCATGATCGGCAGCCCGCCCTGCACCGGCAGCACAGGCATCTTGAGCATCGACGTGCGGCCCCCGGCAATGCGCTCCTCCCACGATTTGCTCGAGCGGCGCGTGGTCGCCGCGGTGCGGGCCTTCTCCACCGCGATCGCCGAGTTGGCCGGCGTTGCGCCGTCCATGCGCACCAGGTGCAGCAGGTGCCCGCCGTCGTCGAGGATCGCGATGACGACGTTCCAGTTGTTGCGCCGTGCCTCGGCCTCCGCCGCGGCACTCATCTTGCGGCAATCGTCCAGGGTCAGCTCGGGTCGAGTTCTCATTTCTTTGTGCTTTCCTTGAGTGCGTTGCGAATCTGTTCCAGCGCGCCGGGATCCTCGATGGTGGTGAGGTCGCCCGGATCGCGCCCTTCGGCCAGCGCCTGGATCGAGCGGCGCAGCGTTTTGCCCGACCGTGTCTTGGGCAGTAGGGTCACGAAGTGTACCGCGCGCGGCCGCGCAATCGCGCCAAGCTGCTTGTCCACGGTGTCCATGACGTCCTTCTCGAGCTTCTTCCTGTCGGTCACGGCGGTTTTCGCGACCGCGAAGGCGAGCGGCATCTGGCCCTTGAGCGGGTCGGCCACCCCGACCACCGCGCACTCGGCGATCGCCGGATGCATGCTCACCGCCTCCTCGATCTCGCGCGTGCCCAGGCGGTGGCCTGCGACGTTGATCACGTCGTCGGTGCGCCCGAGGATGAAGTAATAGCCGTCCCGATCCCGGATCCCCCAGTCGAAAGTCGAGTACACCTGCTTCTTGCTGAAGGTCGAGAAGTAGGTTCTGACGTAGCGCTCGTCGTCGCCCCAGACCGTGGTCATGCAGCCCGGAGGCAGCGGCGGCGCGATCGCCACCACCGCCTTCTCGTTCGGCTCCGCCTCGCCCGCGTCCGACTCGCGCAGAAGCTTGAGGTCGTAGCCGTAGACCGGGAACGACGGGCTGCCGAACTTGATCGGCGTCTTTTCCACCCCGGGCACGGCGGACAGGATCGGCCAGCCGGTCTCGGTCTGCCAGTAGTGGTCGATGACCGGGATTCCCAGCGCCTCGGAGATCCAGACATGGGTCGGCTCGTCGAGCGGCTCGCCGGCGAGGAACAGGTGCTTGAGCGAGGATACGTCGTACTTCTTGAGGTACGCCGGGTCCTGCTTTTTCAGCACCCGGATCGCCGTCGGCGCGGAAAACATGACCGAGGCCTTGTGCTCCTGCACGATCTTCCACCAGATTCCGGCGTCGGGCCTGACCGGCACGCCCTCGTACATGATCGTGGTCATGCCGGCGATCAACGGCCCGTAGATGATGTAGGAGTGCCCCACCACCCAGCCGATGTCCGAGGTGGTGAACATCGTCTCGCCCGCCTCGCCGCAGTAGATCAGCTTCATCGACGAGGCGAGCGCCACCGCGTAGCCGCCGACATCGCGCTGCACGCCCTTGGGCTGGCCGGTGGTGCCGGAGGTGTACAGGATGTAAGACGGCTCGCTCGATTCGAGCCAGGCGCAAGGCACCTGAGCGCCGGCATGGCGCGCGGCGAACTCCTGCCAGTCGACGTCGCGGCCAGCTACGACCGACATGTTCGGGTCGAGGCCGCGGCGGTAGATCAGCACCTTGGCCGGCGGATTCTTGGCCAACCCGAGCGACTCGTCGACCAGCGACTTGTACAGCACTGCCTTGCCCATGCGGCTGCCGCCGTCGGCCGTGATCATCAGGCTCGGCCTGGCATCGTCGATGCGCGCCGCCAGGCTCGCCGCCGCGAAGCCGCCGAACACCACCGAGTGGATCGCACCGATGCGCGCGCAAGCGAGGATCGCGAAGCAGGCTTCCGGGATCATCGGCATGTAGATGATCACCCGGTCGCCGCGCTTGACTCCGAGCGACTGCATCATCGCCGCGACGCGCTGCACCTCCTGGTGCAGTTCGCGGAAGGTGTAGCTGCGCTCCTGGTCGACCTCGGTGGAGATGTACACCAGCGCCTTCTGCTCGGCGCGCGCCGCCAGGTGGCGGTCGATCGCGTTGTGGCACAGGTTGGTCTCGCCGCCGACAAACCACTTCGCGAAAGGCGGCCGCGAATAGTCGAGCACCTTGGCGAACGGTTTGTGCCAGTCGACCAGCTTCGCCTGCTCGGCCCAGAAAGCGTCGCGCTGCTCGATCGAGCGGCGATAGAAATCGCGGTAATTCCCCATGGCAGCCTCCCTCAGTTCCTCCCGGATCTTAGGCGTTCAGGTCGACCACCACCCTGCCCCGGATTTGCGCGCCGATAAACTTGTCGAACACGGACGGCAGCTCGGCGAACGGGATCGTGCGCGTGATCTCCTTCAGGTGAGCAGGGCGCATGTCGCCCGCCAGGCGGCGCCAGACCTCCTGCCGCAGGGGCATCGGGCAGTTCACCGAGTCGACCCCGAGCAGGCTCACCCCGCGCAGGATGAACGGCAACACCGTGCTGTTGAACGAGGTGCTCGCCGCGAGACCGATCGAGGCGACGCAGCCCCCGACCTTCATCGTGCTCGCCATCCAGGCCAGCACTTCGCCGCCCAGGTTGTCCACCGCCCCGGCCCAGGTCGCCTTGTCGAGCGGCCTGATCTTGGCGAGATCCAACTCGCTGCGCAACTTGACCTCGCTCGCGCCGATCTTCTTCAGATACTCGGCCTCGCCCGCCTTGCCGGTCAGCGCCACCACCTGATAGCCCAGGCGCGCCAGCGCGTCGATCGCGATCGATCCCACGCCGCCAGTCGCGCCGTCGACGATCACCGGGCCGTTCGCGGGCTTGAGCCCGTTCTGCTCCATGCGCACGATCGCCAGCCCGGCGGTGAATCCCGCCGTCCCGAACGCCATCGCCTCCCACAGGGTCAGGCCTTGAGGCGCCTTGACCAGCCAGTCCGCCGGCACGCGCGCGTATTCGGCGTAGCCCCCGTGATGCTTGACCCCGATATCAAACCCCGTCGCGAGCACCGCGTCGCCTTTCGCAAAGCGCGCGTCGCTCGAGGACACCACCGTGCCGGAGAAATCGATCCCGCCGATGCATTCCGGCCGCAGCAGAATCCGGCCCTTGCCGGTCGCCGCGAGCGCGTCCTTGTAGTTCACGTCCGAGAAGGCCACGCGCACCACGACCTCGCCCGGGTCGAGTTCGTCCAGCGTGCACTCGACGAACCCCGCCTGGATCTTCTTGTCCGCTTCGGTGATCTTGAATGCCTTGAATTTCTCCATCGTCATGCCTCCTTGCGCGAAGTTTAACGCCGCGCGCGCTCGGCTTGCAGGTATTCGGCGGATTGCATCTCGTGCAATCGGCTGACGGCGCGCGCGAACTCGGCGCTGTTGGCGCCCTCCACGAACAGCTCTTCCGGTGGCGCCTCGGCCGAGACGAACAACTTGACGCCGTCGTCGTAGAACACGTCGAGCAGCCAGGTGAAGCGGCGCGCGGCGTCGGCGTTGCGCGCCGACATGCGCGGCACACCGGACAGGATCACGCTGTGGAAGCGCTTGGCCAGGTCCACGTAATCGGCGTACGAGCGCGGTCCGCCGCACAGCGCCTTGAAATCGAACCAGACCAGGCCGCCGGCGCGCTTGAAGTACGCGATCTGCCGCCCCTCCACATCGAGCGGATGGCGCTCTTCCTCCACGTCCTTGAGCGCGTGGAAAATCCGCTCCAGCGCCGCGTCGCTGCCGGGCCCGACGTGATAGGCACTCAGGCGCTCCATTTGGCGCCGCCGGTAGTCGACCCCGCTGTCGACCTCGAGCACATCGAGACGGGACTTGAGCATTGCGATCGCCGGCAGGAAGCGCTCGCGCTGCAGCCCGTTCGGATACAGCCCGTCGGGCGGGTAATTCGATGTCATGCAAAGCACCACGCCCCGCTCCATCACCTGCTCCAGGTAGCGCCCGAGAATCATTGCGTCGGCGATGTCGCCGACGTGAAACTCGTCGAAGCAGATAAGCCGATTTCGCCGCGCGGTACGCTCGGCCACCGCGGCGATCGGGTCCTCGGTGCCCTTGAGCTCGTCGAGCTCGCGATGGATCTCGCGCATGAAGTGATGGAAATGCACGCGCCGTTTGCGCACCAGCGGCACGCCGAGGAAAAACGCATCCATCAGGAAGCTCTTGCCGCGCCCGACCCCGCCCCAGAGATACACGCCCTTGGGCAGCGGCGGCCGGACCAGCATGCGGCGTAGCGCAGTGCGGCGGCGCGCTTTGTAGACCGACCACTCCTCGTAAAGGCGCTGCAGCCGCTCCACCGCGCGCCACTGCGCCGGATCGGATACGAAGCCGCGTTTGGAGAGCTGCGCGCGGTAGACCGAGACGACGTCCTGCGCCGCGGTGTGCCGCAGCATCATCCCGCCGCCTCCCGCGGCCGCGCGGCGCGCGACTCGTGCCGTGCCAGCAGCAGCG
>JBAUTD010000544.1:0-2173 GCA_049582045.1 Burkholderiales bacterium | reverse complement strand
AGGTAGACCCCGCCCGGGCGGCCGGAGACCGCCGCGCGGATCGCGCGCGCGACGCCCACGCCGATGTCCTCGGCGTGCAGCACGCGGAAGGCGGCCTTGGCGAGCGGCTTTGCGATCGCGAGCTGGTCCATCTCCTCGTAGTCGCCCTGCTGCAGATCGACCACCTCGCGCTCGGAGGAGCCCGAGATGAGGATCATGGGAAAGCAGTTGGTGGTCGCGTTGGCGAGCGCGGTCAGCCCGTTCAGGAAGCCCGGCGCGGACACCGTCAGGCAGATGCCCGGCTTCTGGGTCATGAAGCCCGCGATCGACGCCGCGTAGCCGGCGTTCTGCTCGTGGCGGAACGAGATCACGCGCACGCCCGCGGCCTGCGCCTTGCGCGTCAGGTCCGTGATCGGAATGCCGGGCAGGCCGAAAATGGTGTCGATGCCGTTCAGCTTCAGGGCCTCGATGACGAGGTGAAAGCCGTCGATGAGCTCCATCGCCTTTGCGTCCTGCGCGACGTTCGGCTCGATGACTGTGCCGCCCATGATGTTCTCCTGTGGTGCCGGGGGGGTTGCGCCCTGCGGGAAGGTCGTTATGGTAGTGACAGGCAGGCTCGATCGCCCTTGACTGCGGTCAAGGGTTTCAATCGTCTAGAATGTCCGCTTTGCGGCACCGCCGCGGCGCGTCTCCGCGAATGGCATCCCTCGCCACCCACCCGCAGCGCAACACCATCCGGCTGCAGCTGCGCCAGAACCCGATCCTGCGGGACATGAGCGCCCCGCAGTGGGACGAGCTCGAGCCCCTTCTGTCGGTGGCCGAGTACCGCAAGGGCGACCTCCTGGTGCGCCAGGGCGACACCGAGATGGAGCAGTTCTTCGTCCTCGACGGGATGCTCAAGCGGGTGGTGTCGAATGCCGAGGGGCGCGAGATGATCCTGCGCTTCGCCGGCGAAGCTGACATGGACACGTCGTACGCGGCCTGGCGGCTGGGCACGCCGATGCCCTACAGCATCGTCGCGGTGACCAAGGTGCGCGCGGTCGAGCTCGGGCTGCCGCAGTGGGTCGAGTTCATGGAGCGCCACCCCGCGGTGATGTCGCGCTTCGAGTACGACGTCATGAAGCTGATGTCCGAGGTGATGGCGCATACGATCACTCTTCACCTGCTCGATGCTCCCGGGCGCCTGTCGCGCTTCCGCCGCAAGCACGCCGAACTCGCCGGCCGCATCCCGAAAAAGGAGCTCGCGGCCTACCTCAACCTCACGCCCGAGACGCTTTCGCGCCTCAAGCAGAAGCTCGCCCGGCGCTAGCGCAGCCTGCGGATCAGCCAGGTCGCCAGCGGCAGGAACAGCAGGAACAGCGCGAGTCCCGTCAGCGTGCCGACCAGCTTGTTGGCGAAGAAGATCGACATGTTGCCCTGCGAGACCAGCATGGCCTGGCGGAACGAGTCCTCGGCCCGATCTCCCAGCACGATCGCGAGCACCAGCGGCGCGAGCGGGTAGGCGAGCTTCTTGAACAGGTAGCCGGCGACGCCGAACACCACCATCATGTAGACGTCGAAGGTGGTGTTGTGCACCGTGAAGGCGCCGACCGCGCAGATCATCACGATGATCGGCGCGATGACCGAGAACGGGATGCGCAGGATCGCCGCGAACAGCGGCACGCAGGTCAGCACCACGATCAGGCCCGCGATGTTGCCGAGGTACATCGAGGCGATCAGGCCCCAGACGAAGTCCTTCTGCTCGACGAACAGCAAGGGCCCCGGCTGTAGGCCCCAGATCAGCAGGCCGCCGAGCAGCACCGCCGCGGTCGGCGAGCCGGGGATGCCGAGGGTGAGCATGGGCAAGAGCGCCGAGGTGCCGGCGGCATGCGCGGCGGTCTCCGGCGCCACCACGCCTTCCAGCTCACCGTTGCCGAAATTCGCGCCGTTCTTGGAGAAGCGCTTGGCCAGGCCATAGCTCATGAACGAGGCGGGCGTGGCGCCGCCCGGCGTGACGCCGAGCCAGATGCCGACCGCGGTACCGCGAATGATGGTGACCCAGTATTGCGGCAGCTTCTTCCAGGTCTGCCACACCACGAAGGGGTTGATGCCGGCGGCACGGCCCTCGAAGTGCAGACCCTTCTCCACGGTGATCAGGATCTCGCCGATGCCGAACAGGCCGATGACCGCGATGAGGAAGTGGAAGCCGGTGAGC
>JBAUTD010000543.1:0-22918 GCA_049582045.1 Burkholderiales bacterium | reverse complement strand
ACCGTGCAGCGTGCAGGCTCGGCACCGCCCGTCGCGGTCGTGTCGGTGCGCGATGCGGCGGCGCTGCTCGCCCTGCAGCGCCCCCTGCCCCACTACGGGGCTCAGAGTTACCTCGTATTCGAAGGCGCTCACGCGGTCGCGCGCGGGGTTTGGCCGGCACCGGGGCGCGCGATCCCGGTCGCGCAGTGAAGCGCTAGACGAGCTTCAGGCGCATCGGGCGCATCGCGGAGAACTCGAATCCGACGCTGCGATAGAGCGCGTGGGCGCGCTCGTTATCGGGGTCGGTAAGCAGCGTGACGCGCAGCACTCCGTCCGTACGCGCCTGCGCCACGACGTGCTTAAGCAGGGTTCGGCCGATTCCCCTCCCTCGCCGGTCCGGCCGCACTACGAGGTCTTCCAGCCACGCCGCCTTGCCGCCCTCGGCCGAGCTCACGGTATAAAGCAGGCTCACCATCGCGATCAGGTCGGCACCCTCACGCACGACGTATATTCGGCCGATCGACGCGTCCGAGACGACTGCGCGCAGCGCACGGCGCTGCTTTCCTTGGTCGGGTGCGAACTCCGCTTCCTGCGCGAGCAACAGTCCCAGCAAGTCGGCCAGGCGTGGGACGTCCTTCTCCGTGGCGGGGTCGATCGCAATCGACGCGTCGAGTTTCGATGTCATGCGCAATATTGCCGCATATTGCGGGCGAAGTCGTCGCGGCACGACAGCGCACGCGCAGATTGTGAACAAAAGTGAGAAATAGGCCGTATGCGTTCGGGCCGTGCTTCGGTAGCTTGGCCCCATGGACTCGCTTCGCATCGAATCAACCGTCCGGGTGCCACTGATCGTCGGTGCCGTGCTCCTGTCGGGGAGCATCGCGGGGTTTGGCGCGGTGAGCGGGTGGGGCGATCTTGCGCACGACACGGCGAGAGCAGCCCACGAGTGCCGCTACTGCGGAGTGGTCGAGCAGGTGCGTGAAATCAAGAGCAGCGCGCCCAGGTACGGAATCAGCACGGTCTCTGGTGGGCGCGACGAAATGATTGTCATGCTTCTCAGCGTACTGAGCGGCACTCCGGGCAAATCCGATCAGAAGCAGATATATGAGGTGAGCGTACGGATGGACAACGGCGCGATCCGCGCCGTAAGGGGCAGCCGACTTCCGGATTGGAAGCTCGGGGACCGCGTCAAGGTCGTCAAAGGCCGCGTGGAGCCGCTGTCGTAACCCCGGCCCGATGAGGACTTCAATTCTCCTAGTTGCCTTTGCCGCGTTGCTTGCCAGCGGCTGCGCGACTACGCAAACGGTCAAGGAAGCGAAGGGCCAGGGAACAAGCCGCGTTTACCGCCACGGCTACAACACGGTCTATCACGCGACGCTGTCGGCCGCGAAGCAGAAGAGGCTCGAGGTCGCCGAAGACGACCGCAAAGCTCACAGATTGATCTTGACGCAAGGCGTCTCCTGGAAAGGCCTGGGCGAGAAAGTCGCGGTGTTCATCACGCCGATGGCGCGCACCCGCACGAAGGTCGAGGTCGTGAGCAAGCCCGTACTGGCCCCGCTGAATTTCCAGCCCGACTGGCAACAGGCCCTGCTCGATCAGATCGACACCGAGCTGGCGGCGAAGAAGTAGGTCACCTCCTCTATCGCGCGCGCTTTCCGCGACGCGCTCAGACGTTGAAGCGAAAGTGCATCACGTCGCCGTCCTTGACGACGTAC
This sequence comes from Burkholderiales bacterium, assembly GCA_049582045.1. Lineage (GTDB taxonomy): Bacteria > Pseudomonadota > Gammaproteobacteria > Burkholderiales > SG8-39 > DAHVFK01. The sequence continues at coordinate 21,224 of JBAUTD010000543.1, read as the reverse complement.
TCCTTGCCCTCAATGCGGAGCTTGCCGGCTTCCTTCGCGCCCTGCTCGCCCTTGCAGGCGACGAAGTCCGCGTAGGCAGCCACCTCGGCCCGGATGAAGCCGCGCTCGAAGTCGGTGTGGATCACGCCGGCCGCCTGTGGCGCGCTAGCACCAACCGGTACCGTCCAGGCGCGTACCTCCTTCGGTCCGACCGTAAAGTAGGTCTGCAGGCCCATCAAATCGTAGCCCGCACGGATCACCCGGTTAAGGCCCGGCTCCTCCATGCCCATGTCGGCCAGAAAGATCTTCTTGTCCTCTTCGGGCATGTCGGCGATCTGGGCTTCCAGTGCGGCGCAGATCGCGACCACAGGCGCGGCCTCCCTGGCAGCGTGCGCCTCGACCGCCTCGAGCAGGGGGTTGTCGCGAAATCCGTTTTCGTTGACGTTCGCGACGTACATGGTCGGTTTCATCGTTAGCAGGAAGAGCGGCTTCAGCAGCGCCAGCTCCTCCTTCGAGAGCTCTGCCGTGCGGGCCGGGCGGCCCGTGTTCAGCACGCCCTGTATCTTCTCCAGTACGACGACCAGGCGCTGCGCGTCCTTGTCGCCCCCCGCCTTGGCCAGCTTCACGCTGCGCGCAAGCTGCTTTTCCACCGTCTGCAGGTCCGCCAGCGCCAGCTCGGTGACGATAGTCTCGATGTCGGATAAGGGGTCGACCTTTCCGGCGACATGCACGACATTCGGGTCCTCGAAGCAGCGCACGACATGCGCGATCGCGTCGGTTTCTCGAATGTTAGCGAGGAACTGGTTGCCGAGGCCTTCTCCCTTGGATGCGCCGGCTACCAGGCCTGCGATATCGACGAACTCGACCACCGCCGGAATCACCTTCTGCGGCTTGGCGATCTCGACCAGGGCCTCGAGCCGGCGGTCGGGCACTTCTACGATGCCGACGTTCGGCTCGATGGTGCAGAAAGGATAGTTTTCGGCCGCGATACCGGCCTTGGTGAGCGCGTTGAACAGGGTGGACTTGCCGACGTTTGGCAACCCTACGATGCCGCATTTGAGACTCACGTTTTTTCCTTTGTGTGCAGCTTCAGCATCGCGCTCTGTAGATCGCCCGCCAGGCACAGCGGAAGCACATCGAGCGACTTGTCGATGGCACGCTCGATCGCTTCGCGGTCATCCGGCGCCGGTTTCGCCAATACGTAGTCCGCAACCAGGCTCCTGTCGCCTGGATGGCCGATGCCAAGGCGCAGACGCCAGAAATCAAGCGCGCCGATGCGCACGGCGATGTCCTTGAGGCCGTTGTGTCCCGCGACGCCGCCGCCCTGCTTCATCTTGGCAACGCCTGGCAGGAAGTCCAGCTCGTCATGCGCCACCAGGATCTCGTTCGCAGGTATCTTGAAGAAACCGGCAAGCAAGGCGACCGACTTGCCGCTGACGTTCATGAATGTCTGCGGCAGCACCAGCCACGCCCCGCTCGGCTCGTGACGGCCGACATATGCGTGGTACCTGGGCTCGCTCTTCAGCGCGATTCCCTCGCGCACGGCGAAGCGCTCGACGAGCCAGAACCCCGCGTTATGACGCGTGCGCTCATACTGCTTGCCCGGATTTCCCAAGCCTACGATTACGCGGATGCCCGACATGCTTGCTTAGAAAGAAAAGGCGGCAAGGACCGACGGGTCCCTGCCGCCCCCTTTCGCCGCGCCGCTTATTTCTTCTCTTTCTTCTCGCCGCCCTTGTCGCCACCCTTCACTGCCGCGGCAGCCTCCGGAGCCTTCTCCGGAGTCGCCTGCGCAGAGGTGGGCACCTCGGACGCGGCCAGTGCGGCCTCTTCCGCCGGAGCCTCCTCTTCCTCGGCAATCAGCGTCGGCAGCAGGACCGACGCCACGACAGGGTTCTCCCCCTTGTGCAGTATCGCCTCGACGCCCTTGGGCAGCTGGATGTCCTTGACGTGGATCGAGCCACCGACCGACAACCCGCCCATATCGACTTCGACGAATTCCGGCAGGTCGTCCGGCAGGCAGGCGACATTCAGCTCGTTCATTACGTGGCTCGCAAGTCCGCCCTGCTGCTTGACCCCCGGCGAGGTCTCGGCGTTGATGAAGTGCAGCGGCACCTTCATGTTGATCTTCTTGTCCTTGGAGACGCGCTGGAAGTCGACATGCTGCACCTCGCCCTTGAAGGGGTGCATGTTGAACGTGCGCAGCAGCACCTGTTCCGCGCCACTGTCCAACTTCAGGGTGAGGATCGAAGCGTGAAACGCCTCGGTGTGAAGCTTCCTGAGCAGGTCTTTGTGATCCAGCTCGATATTGACCGGCGCCTTGTCTCCGCCGTAAACGATGCCCGGAACCTTGCCCGCGCGGCGCAGGCGGCGGCTCGCACCCGTGCCCTGCGCTTCGCGCTTACCGGCGTTGATTTCGATTTTCATGTCTTGCTCCTTCGTATTTTCTGCCCGGTCCGCGACCAGACACGGGCAGGGTTGATAAATCTACTCGATGAACAGCGAGCTCACCGATTCCTCGGTGAAGATGCGCAATATGGTTTCGGCCAGCAGCGTCGCGACGGACAATTGACGGATCTTGCCGCACGCCTGCGCCTCTTCGCTGAGCGGGATGGTGTCGGTCACCACAAGCTCGTCCATGTCCGAACCCGTGATGCGCTCAACCGCGCCGCCGGACAGTACCGCATGTGTGCAGTAGGCCACCACCTTGGTTGCGCCTTCCTGCTTCAATACCTGCGCCGCCTTGCACAGCGTTCCCGCGGTGTCGACCATGTCGTCCATTATCACGCAGGTGCGCCCGTCCACTTCACCGATCACGTTCATCACCTCGGACACGTTCGCGCGCGGACGCCGCTTGTCGATGATCGCGAGATCGGACTCCAGGCGCTTGGCAAGCGCCCGGGCCCGCACCACGCCGCCCACGTCCGGCGATACGACGATCAGGTTGTCGTAGCGCTGCTTCCAGACGTCCCCCAGCAGAAGCGGTGCCGCATAGATGTTGTCGACAGGAATGTCGAAGAAACCCTGAATCTGGTCCGCATGCAGATCCATCGTCAGCACGCGCGCGACGCCCACGGAAGTGAGCATGTTCGCGACCACCTTGGCGCTGATTGCGACCCGCGCCGAGCGCGGGCGACGATCCTGACGCGCATAGCCAAAGTACGGAATTGCCGCAGTGACGCGCGCCGCCGACGAACGCTTGAGCGCGTCGACCATCACCAGCAGCTCCATCAGGTTGTCGTTGGTCGGCGCGCAGGTCGACTGCAGCACGAACACGTCCTTGCCCCTTACGTTCTCGAGCAGCTCCACCATCACCTCGCCGTCGGAGAACTTGCCCACGATCGCGCGTCCGAGCGAAATGTTGAGATGGCGCGTCACATCCTGCGCGAGGCGCGGGTTGGCGTTGCCGGTAAACACCATCAGTCGCTCGAGCGACGTGCCGACCATGTTGGCTGGTCCAGTGCTAGTGATTGGCTGGGGAGCCAGGATTCGAACCTGGGAATGCCGGAATCAAAATCCGGTGCCTTAACCAGCTTGGCGACTCCCCAACTTTTGCTCCGATGCGCGGGAACCGCCCCGCACATCCTCAGTCTGCCCAGTCGTAGAGCGGATGGCGCTGCAGGCCCCTCGTCACGAAGCCGCGCATCGTCTCCGGCAACTTCAACCGCAGGGCCTGCGCCTCGTCTCGTTCGGCGAATTCGGCGAAGACGCAGCCCCCAGATCCCGTCATGCGGGCCCCTGCGGCATGCTGTCTGAGCCACGCGAGGTGCGCCGCAACGTCGGGGTAGCGGGCGGTGACGACCGGTTCCAGGTCGTTCCTTCCTTGCCCCGACAAAAAGGGCGGTATTTTGAGTCGTTTCGTATCGCGTGTCAACGCGGCATCCGAGAAGATTTCTTTCGTAGAAACCGCAACTTGAGGTACCAAAACGAGGTACCAGGCGGGCTCCAGGACAAGCGCCGTCAGGTCCTCGCCGATGCCCTCGCCGAGTGCGCCTTCGCCGAACACGAACAGCGGCACATCGGCGCCGAGCTTCAAGGCGAGGGAGCAGAGTTCGGCGCGCGGCAAATTGAGATTCCAGAGACGATTCAGGACCAGCAGCACCGTCGCCGCATCGGACGACCCGCCGCCAAGGCCCCCGCCGATCGGCAGATTCTTTTCGACTGCGATGTCGGCGCCGAGCAGGCGCGCGGGCGGGCCCAGACGCGCCACCGCATAGTCCTTGAGCAGCTGTGCGGCGCGCAGCGCGAGGTCGTCCGCCTCAGGTACCGCGGGATGAGGTTCGATTCGCTGCAGCGCCCCGTCCGAGCGCGCGCCGATGCCAACGCGGTCAGCGCGCTCGATCAGGCGGAACACGGTCTGCAGCAGATGGTAGCCATCGTCGCGGCGACCGAGCACGTGCAGCATCAGATTGAGCTTCCCCGGCGCCGGATACCACTCGCTACCCTTCATGGCCGCACTTGCCACTTGTCGATGGCCAGGCGCAGCTCCAATCCGGGGTAGACCAGGCGCAGGCGCGCCGGCAGCCCGCCGTCGGCGGCGTAGGCCAGGTAGTAGATGCGCCAGCCGTCCTGCTCGAGCTCGCTCAGCCGGCCGTGCGCGTCCCTGGTCTCGTGCGCGGGTCCGGGCGCCGGCTTCCCCCGCACCCAGTCGGACAGTCCGGCAAGCGGCACGCGAAAGCCGAGCACCTGCTCGGTAAGCGATTCCGCGTCATGCGCGCGGTAAACGCGTCCGTCGGAACCGGTAACGGTCACCACGCCCCCCTGGCGCTCGATCCGCGCCACGCCTTGGCCCAGAGGCGAGGTGATCAGCATTTCGTCGCCCACCGCGCGGTGGCGCCAGGCAATGTTCCCGCTCGAGCCCTGATCGTCATAGCGTACCGCGATCCGTCCCGAGAGCTGGAATTCCAGTCCAGCCGTCGGTTGCAGGAACGGGAGTTCGGCGCACGCCGCGAGGGCCCCCAGCGCCGCGGCGGCGAGAACGCGCAGACTCCTTGTTGCGCTCACGCCGCAAACTCTAAGGGTTGAAGCGGCGAACCGTCTTTCGCAGGGTCTCGTTCTCGGGATGATCCTTCAGCGCCTCGTCCCAGATTCGGCGTGCCTCGTCGCGCTTGCCCTCGACCCAGAGTACTTCGCCCAGATGCGCACCGATCTCCGCGTCGTGCTGATCGCCGTAGGCGCGTCGCAGATAGGTCTCCGCTGCGGCGAGGTCCCCCTGCCGGTAAAGAACCCAACCCATGCTATCGATGATGAAGCCGTCGTCCGGCCGCAGCTGCAGCGCCTTCTCGATCAGCTTGCGCGCCTCAGGCAAACGCAGATTGCGGTCCGCTAGCGAATATCCGAGGGCATTGTAGGCGTGCGCGTGATCGGGCTGGAGCTTGATGACCTTGCGCAGACTCTGCTCAAGGACGTCGTAGCGCCCCAGCTTTTCGGCCGTGAGCGCCTGGTCGTAGAGCAGCTCGGGCTGGTCCGGGTCTTTCTCGAGCGCGCGGCCGAGCAGGGCGAACGCTCCGCCTGGATCGCCAGAGTCGCGCAGCAACTGGGCCTCGGCGATGACCAGTTGCACCGCGTCCTGCTTGCTGGTCACCTTAACCGCATGCAGGTAGGCGCGCGCGGCGTCGAGCTTGCCTTCGCTCGCCATCGCCTGCGCCGCACGCAGGCGCGAGGGCAGGAAATGATCGCCGCTCTGGATCTGTTCGTACCAGGCAATAGCCTGCGGCAAGCGCTTCTGCGCCTCTTCGATCTGGCCCAGGATGTAGCGCGCGCCGTCCGGATCCCGATAGTCCAGCGCGAGCAGTCGCTTCATGCTCGCCTCGGCCGTCGCGTAGTCCTTGAGCTGCAAAGCAAGCAGACCCACGGCGTAGATGTCCTCGGTATTGTCGGGATTCGCGGCCAGCAGCTTTTCGAACTGCTGCCTCGCCTGCGCGTAGCGCTTCTCGCTCACCAGCAGACGCGCGTAGGTCATCCTGACGTCGTTCTGCTCGGGATACTTGTCGAGGTAGCGCGCAAGGCGCTCGGCCGCCTCTGCCGGCGACTTTTTCTGCAGGATCTGGGCCTCGAAACCCGCTGCGACGGCCCAGTCCGGGCGCAGTTCGGCCGCGCGCCGAATCTCGCGCAGCGCAAGCTGTTCGTCGTCCGCGGCCGCGGCCGCCTGCGCTATCGCGAAATGCGCGTTCGGCAGATCAGGGTACCCTGCCGCGAGCTTGCGCACGAGTCGCAGGTTGGCGGCCTTGTCCGGGTCCGCCGCAAGCAGGCGGTTGACCTGCATGAAGACGTTCTCCGGCTTGGTTTCGCTCGAGACCAGCAGTTGCTTGAGATAGGGCTCCGCCTCGTCGACGCGCCGCACTGCCGCCATATAGACGGTCACCATTTGCAGCGCGGGCACTGAATCCGGTTCTGCTTCGTGCCAGAGCTTGGCCGCTTCGAGCGCGAGCTCCGGCATGTGCGCGAAGTTCGCGATTTCCAACGCCCGCCGCGCAACTCGCGGGTCGCGAGTGCGCTTGGCGAGATCGACGTAGGTCTTGGCCGCCAGCACGGGATTGCCGCGCTGCATGGCGATTTCGCCCACCAGCAGTTCGTACAGGATCGGCTCGGTCAGCTCTTCACTGGGCAGCCGCTCCGGCGCCTTGGCGGCGATCGCCTGCGCGGACGCAAGCGCGCACGCGAGCAGCAGCGCTGTTGGCAGGAGAAACTTACGCAAAGTGGGGGGCATTGCGACCATCTTCCTTCCTAAGGTTTCGGCGAGGGCGCGAGCGCGTCGACGGCCGCAAACTAAATCGGTCGCATCTTAGGTATATTTGATTCCCCGCACAAGACGCATAACCGGTGCCGCGCGACACCTTTCCATTGACCCGCATCCAGGCTGCAAGTTCAAGTGCCCGAGCTCCCCGAAGTTGAGGTGACACTGCGCGGCATCGCGCCGCAGCTGACGGGACGCACCCTGACCGGCGTTGCGGTGCGCGAGCCGCGGCTTCGCTGGCGCGTCCAGGACTCGATCGCACGCATCGCGGGGCGCCGGATCCGATCGCTGCGGCGACGCGGCAAATACCTGCTGTTCGACTGCGGCGAGGGTCATCTCATCGTGCACCTTGGCATGTCGGGCAGCCTGCGCCTGATGGAGCGCGGCACGCCGCCGCTCAAGCACGACCACGTCGACCTGCAGTTCGGCGAGTTGATCCTGCGGCTGCGCGATCCGCGCCGTTTCGGTGCAGTGATATGGACGGACGCGCCGCCCGAGAATCATCCACTACTGCGCCATCTGGGGGTCGAGCCGCTGACGCGCGCTTTCGACGCCAAGCGCCTGTACGCGTTGACGCGCGGAGTGCGCGCCGCGGTGAAACAGACCATCATGGACGGACGGCGCATCGTTGGCGTCGGGAACATCTATGCCAACGAGAGCCTGTTCCTCGCCGGAATCCACCCGTTCGCGCGCGCAGGCAGCCTCTCGCGCGAGCGCTGCGTTCGCCTTGCTGCCGCGATCAAGAAGACGCTGCGCGATGCGATCCGCGCCGGCGGATCGAGCTTACGCGATTTCGTCGGCAGCGACGGCAACCCCGGCTACTTCCAGCAGCGCTACTGGGTCTACGACCGGGCGGGCGAGCCCTGTCGGCGCTGCGGTTCGCCGATCCGGCGCAGAATACAGGGCCAGCGCGCGACCTTCTCCTGCCCGTCCTGCCAACGCTAGCGCGTCAACCGCCGAGCGACTTCACCTTTTCACTCAGCTTGCCGCGCACCAGTGGGTGCACGAACTTGGACACGTCGCCGCCGAGCGTGGCGATTTCCCGCACCAGCGTGGCCGAGATGAACATGTGCTGCTCGGAAGGCGTGAGAAAGATGGTCTCGACGTCGGGGTAGAGGTTGCGATTCATGCCTGCGAGCTGGAACTCGTACTCGAAGTCCGCCACCGCCCGCAGCCCGCGCATGATCACCCGCGCCTGGTGCTCGCGGATGAAGTCGATCAGCAGCCCCGAAAATCCAACCACCTTCACGTTCTTCAGATCGCGCAGCACTTCGCTCGCCATGTCCACCCGCTCGCCGCGGGTGAAGAACGGGCGCTTCGACTGGCTGTCGGCGACGCCGATGATCACGCTCTGGAAAAGTGACGCGGCGCGCCGTACGATGTCCTCGTGACCGCGCGTGAGCGGGTCAAACGTTCCGGGGTAGACGGCTCGTATCATCTGCGCTCCATTGCAGTAGCTGGTAGCTTACCTGGCCGGCGCGCTTGCGCCGCAGCTCGCGCCAGGGCTCCGGCACCGGCACGGGCGAGGCGGCCTCGAGGTAAACCCGCGCCTCCGGCGCAAGGCACGGCGGAAGCTCCTCGAGCACGGCCGACAGCGCATTCTGCCTGAAGGGTGGGTCGAGGAAAACCACGTCGAAGCGCTCGCTTGCCGCCTCGAGGTAGGCGAATGCGTCGCTCGAAACGATCTCCACGCGCTCGGCACCTAGTACGCTGCGGCTCGCGTGCAGCGTTGCGATCGTCGCCTGGTCGCTTTCCACCATCACGACGCGCGCCGCGCCGCGCGATGCAGCCTCAAAGCCAAGCGCGCCGCTGCCCGCGAACAGGTCAAGGCAGGCAAGCCCGGTAAGGTCCTGGCCGAGCCAATTGAACAGCGTCTCTCGCACCCGGTCCGGGGTCGGGCGCAGTCCCGGGCGCGACGGCACGCCGATCAGCCGGCTGCGCCAGACCCCACCCACGATCCGGACGCGTCCAGCCGCCTGCGGTTTTCCGCCCGCGTGCTTCATCTGAGCGGGAATTCCCGTTTGATAGAATCGGGCGCCAATCTTAGCGGCTTTTGCGCCGCCATCCGCGTGTTTGGACTGGGCAACAGATCCTCGAAGGAAAGCGTCTCATGGGCCTCCCGCCTGAAGGCAGGGCTCGCGCGCACGCGCAACGCCCTCGGCGGCGGGCTCGGTGCGCTGCTCGGCCGGCGCAAGATCGACGAGGCGCTGTTCGAGGAACTCGAAACCGCCTTGCTGGCGGCCGACTGCGGTGTCGAAGCGTCGCGGATTCTCATCGAGCGCCTGCGCACACGGGTGCGCAAGGAGGGCATCGCCGACGGTGTCGCCCTGAAAGGCGCGCTGGAGGACGCCCTGCTCGAGATCGTCGCGCCGCTCGAGCACGAGCTGGACGTATCGGGCGCCGCGCCGTGCGTGATCATGATCGCCGGCGTAAACGGCTCGGGCAAGACCACTTCGATCGGCAAGCTGGCGAAGTGGCTGCAAGCACAGGGCAAGAGCGTACTGCTCGCCGCCGGAGACACCTTTCGCGCCGCGGCACGCGAGCAGCTCGAAGTCTGGGGCGAGCGTAACGGGGTAAGCGTCATCTCGCAGCAGAACGGCGACCCGGGCGCAGTGGTGTTCGACGCGGTCAATGCGGCCCGCGCGCGCGGCATCGACGTCGTGCTGGCGGACACCGCGGGCCGGCTTCCGACGCAGTTGCACCTGATGGAGGAGATTCGGAAAGTGAAGCGCGTGCTCGCCAAGGCGCTGCCCGGAGCGCCGCATGAAGTGCTGCTGGTGCTCGACGCCAACACAGGACAGAACGCTCTCGCTCAGGTAAGGGCATTCGACGAGGCGCTGGGCCTCACTGGGCTGATCCTGACCAAGCTCGACGGCACCGCCAAAGGGGGCGTGGTCGCTGCGATCGCGCTGGTGCGCTCGAAACAGCCGGGAAAGGACGCGATACCCCTTTACTTCGTCGGCGTCGGGGAGGGCGTCGACGATTTGCGCCCGTTCGTTGCGCGCGATTTCGTCGAGGCCCTGGTTGATTAGCTTCTCCGCCGTTTCCAAGCGCTACCCGGGCGGCCAGGACGTGTTGCGGGGCGTCTCGCTCACCATCGACGCCGGCGAGCTGGTGTTCATCACCGGGTACTCCGGAGCCGGAAAATCGACGCTGCTCAAGCTGATTCCCGCGATCGAGCGCCCGAGCGCGGGGTCTGTCATCGTCAACGGCCAGAACGTGAGCGCTCTCAGGCCCGCGGCAATCCCGTTCCTGCGGCGCAATCTTGGGCTGGTATTCCAGGACCAGAAGCTGCTTTATGACCGCAGCGTGTACGAGAACCTCATGCTGCCGCTTTCGTTCTCGAGCCTGGCGCCCCGGGAAGCCGCGCGGCGGGCGCGCGCGGCGCTGGACAAGGTAGGCCTGCTGGGACGCGAGAAGGCGAACCCGGTCCAGCTCTCCGGCGGCGAGCAGCAGCGGCTCGCGATTGCCCGCGCGGTGGTGAACCGGCCCGCGGTCCTGATCGCGGACGAGCCGACGGCGAATCTGGACGCCGAAGCGGCGCAGCGCGTGCTGGAGATATTCGTCGATTTCAATCAAGTCGGCGTCACGGTGCTGCTGGCGACGCACGATCTCGGGCTCGTCACGCGCTACGGGCGGCGCGTGCTTCGCCTCGCCGCAGGCCACGTGGTGGAGGACACAGCGCCGTGAGATCGTGGCTGCGGCAGCATCGGCGTGCTCTGATTGCTGCGCTTGGCAAGCTTGCGGCGCAGAAGGCGAGCGGCGCGGTCAGCGCGCTCGTGATCGGCGTTGCGCTGTCGCTGCCCGCAGGTGGCTATGCGCTGCTGGACGGACTGAGCTCGCTTGCCGCCGGCGTTACCCTCGAGCCGCAGATTTCGGTCTACCTGAAATCGGGCTCGACCAAGGGCGAGGCGGACGCGCTCGCCGCGCGCCTCAAGTCGGACGCGCGCATCGCGCAGGTTCGCTTCGTTCCGCGCGACACAGCGCTTAAGGAACTGAAAACCACCGAAGGACTGGCGGATGTCATCGACGCCCTGGATCACAACCCGCTGCCCGACGCCTTCGTCGTGCGCGCGCGGGACTCCAGCCCCGAGACCCTGGCCGAGCTCGCGCAGGAATTGCGCCGCGCGCCGTCGGTCGCGCACGTGCAGGCCGACGCGGTCTGGGCACAGCGCCTCGCCTCGCTCGCCCGGCTGGGGCGCCTCGCGGTGCTGCTGCTCGCGGGCCTGCTTGCGTTCGGGCTGGTTGCGGTGACCTTCAACACGATCCGGCTCCAGATCCTGACTCAGCGCGACGAGATCGAGGTCTCCAAACTTATCGGCGCGACCGACGCATTCATCCGGCGGCCGTTTCTGTACCTTGGGCTGCTGCAGGGGCTGGCGGGCGGAGGGCTGGCGCTCGGCATCGTCTGGTCCGGCCTGCAACTTCTCAACGGCGAGGTCCGGACGCTCGCCCAAACCTACGGCTCCAATTTCCGCTTCGACTTCCTCGCGCAAGGCGACGCGCTCGCCGTCGTGCTCTTCGCCGGCTCCCTGGGTTGGCTGGGAGCATCGCTGTCAGTGAGCAGATACTTACTTGAAATACAGCCTAAATAGAGGCCTCAACGCTGATCGCAACGGGAACTCCGGGACTGTTTAGCACTCCAACCAACTGAGTGCTAAAATTGAATCAGACAGGAGGAATGCAGATGCAAGCGACGATGACCATGCCGGTTCCGGTCTCCGTTCCCGTCCCCCTGGCGACGGGCAGCCTCGAAGGCTACATCCAGACCGTTAACCGCTTCCCGATCCTGAGCGCCGAGGAAGAGCAGGCGCTCGCGCGCCGTTACCGGGAAAGCGACGATCTGGAGGCGGCGCGGGGCTTGGTGCTGTCGCATCTGCGGCTGGTGGTCGCGGTCGCGCGCGGCTATCTCGGGTATGGCCTGCCGCACGCCGATCTGATCCAGGAAGGCAACATCGGCTTGATGAAGGCGGTCAAGCGATTCGACCCCTCACGCGGGGTGCGTCTGGTTTCTTTTGCGATTCACTGGATCAAGGCCGAGATCCACGAATACGTGCTGCGCAACTGGAGGTTGGTGAAGGTGGCCACCACCAAGGCGCAGCGCAAGCTGTTTTTCAACCTGCGTTCGATGAAGCGCGGGCTGGCGCCGATGTCGAGCGACGACATCAGGCGCGTCGCCACCGAACTGCACGTCAAGCCCGAGGAAGTGGTGGAAATGGAGTCGCGCCTCGCCGGGCAGGACATCGCGTTCGAGGCCGATGAGTCGGACGACGATGCCTATGCGCCGGCGCAATACCTCGCCGCCGACGCGAGCCGCGAGCCCTCGCAACTGCTCGAGGCCGAGGAAAGCGAGCGCACGTCCGCCAGGGGGCTGGAAAGAGCGCTCGACGCGCTCGATGCGCGCAGCCGGCGGATCATCGAGACGCGCTGGTTGCGTGAGAAGGATTCCGCCACGCTGCACGATCTTGCCGACGAGTTCCATGTCTCCGCCGAGCGCATCCGCCAGATCGAGGCGAAGGCCCTCGAGAAGATGCGCAAGGTGATGGAACAGCAGGGCGCGCCGCTGACGCTGCTTGCAGCGGGCGCCTGAGGCTTCTTACTTCTCGCTAAGCAGCGCTCGGATGTCGTGCACGAGGTCGGCGCCGGCTTTACCGTAGCCGACGAACAGCCTGAGCCGGCCTTTGGGGTCGATCACATACGTGCCGGCGCTGTGGTCCATGGTGTACTCGCCGGGCGAGGACCCCTCTCTCTTTTCGTAGAACACCTTGAATTCCTTCGCCGCGCGCCGGGTCGCCGCGGCATCGCCGTAGAGACCCAGGAAGCGCGGGTCGAACGCGGTCACGTACTTGGCAAGGACCGCGGGCGTATCGCGCTCCGGATCGACCGTCACGAACAGTACCTGCACGCGGTCGGCGTCAGGGCCGAGCGACTTCATCACCTGCGAGAGCTCCGCCAGCGTGGTCGGACAGACATCCGGGCAGTGCGTATAGCCGAAGAACAGCACCACGACCTTGCCCCGGAAGTCCGCCAGCGTGCGTGGCTTACCGTTTTGGTCGGTGAGCGAGAGCGTCTCGCCGTAGCCGGCGCCGGTGATATCCGTGTTCTTGAACTTCGGCCCTGCGCCACCACAGCCCGCGAGCAGGCAGGCCAAGAGGAGCGTCGCGAGGCTAGCGCGCCAGATAGAGATAGTGGTCAACGAGCAGCGCACCGAACAGCGCGGCAAGATAAATGATCGAATAGCGGAACATGGCGCGCGCGACGCGGTCGCTGTACGCCGCGTAAACACGGATTGCGTAGGCCAGGAACACGGCGCCGAGCGCGCAGGCGGCCACCAGGTAGAGCACCCCGCTCATGCGGATCGCATACGGTAGCAGGCTTACCGCGAACAGGATGCAGGTGTAGAGCAGAACCTGCAGCCGGGTGTACTCCTTGCCGTGCGTCACCGGCAGCATCGGCAGCCCTGCCTTGGCGTAGTCGGCGGTACGGTACAGGGCTAGGGCCCAGAAGTGCGGCGGCGTCCAGGCGAAAATAATGAGGAACAGCAGCATCGCGTCGGTGTTCACCTCGCCCGTCACCGCGGCCCAGCCCAGCACCGGCGGCATCGCGCCCGACGCTCCGCCAATCACGATATTCTGCGGCGTGGCCGGCTTGAGGATCACCGTGTACACGATCGCGTAGCCGACGAATGTCGCCAGCGTCAGCCACATGGTGAGCGGATTGACGAAGTTCGCCAGCAGCCAGAGCCCGAAGCCGCCCACCACGCCGGCGAATACCAAGGTCTGCAGCCCGGTCAGCTCGCCGCGCGGCAGCGGGCGCCAGCGGGTGCGTTGCATGACCGCGTCGATGCGCTGCTCGACCAGGCAGTTGACCGCCGCTGCCGCGCCGGCCACGAGCGCGATGCCCAACGTTCCGGCGAGCAGGATCTGGGCCGGCACTGCGCCCGGGGTCGCGAGCAGCATGCCGATCACCGCGGTAAACACGATGAGCGAGACGACGCGCGGCTTGGTCAGCGCGTAGAAGGACCGCGCGCGCTGCGCGAACGTCCTTGCCAAGCCGGAGGAGAGAACCTGGGTATTCATGCTTTCGGCAGCCGGGGGCGCAAGCCGTGGAAAGCAAAGAAGTTTAACACGACCAGCGATCCGAGAAGGAGCGCCGCGCCCGCATTGTGGGCGTCCGCGACGGCGAGCGGCAGGCCGGCCAGAACGTTCGCCACTCCGAGCGAGAATTGGATTCCGAGCATGCTGGCGAGCAGCCAGCCGAGCGGCCGCAACGCGGCCACGCGCAACGCGCCGTACGCCGTCCAGCCCACCACCAAGGCAACCACCAGCGCGAACGTGCGATGAGTCCAGTGAATGGCAGTCAGCGCGGGGAAAGGCAGCATCGCGCCGTCACCGGTACGGCCGAGCTCCCGCACCAGATGAAACGCATGCGAGAAGTCCATCGGCGGGACGACCTGGCCCATGCACAGGGGCCAATCCGTACAGGCGAGCGCGGCGTAGTTAGCGCTCACCCATCCTCCGAGCAGGATCTGGGTCGCGACGACGCACAAGGCGAGCGCTGCAGGGGCACGCAAGCTGCGCGCCTCGGGCGCGGGGCCGAAGCCCCATTGGCGCAGCGCAAGCCAGAGCAGCAGGGCAAAGGTCGTCATCCCGCCGGCCAAGTGCGCGGTCACGATGGCGGGCCTGAGCAGCAGGGTCACTGTCCACATCCCGAGCGCAGCCTGAAGCGCGACCACGAACACGATCACGGTGGCGAGCCATGGCGACTGGCCGAGCGCGCGCCGGCGCAGCCAGCTGAGCAGCGCGATCGCCAGAATGAGCAGCCCGAGCGTTCCCGCCAGGTAGCGGTGGCCCATTTCCTTCCACGCCTTGCCGAGCGACACCGGTCCATGCTCGCCGCCTTGACGGGCGACGGCGCGCGCGATCGCGGCCTTGGCCAATGTCGGGGCGGGCTTGCCGTAACAGCCCGGCCAATCGGGACAGCCCAGGCCCGCGTCGGACAAACGCACAAAGGCACCCACCACCACCACCACCAGCGCCAGCAGCGCGGCAGCGGCGACCAGCATGCGATAGGCCTTCATCCGATTTGCGAGATCTTGAGCAGGCGCTGCAGGTCCTTCAGCATCTTCGAAGGATTGGGGTCGCGCGGGAATCGCATCATCAGGTTTCCGAGCGGGTCGATAAGATAGATGTGGTCCGCCACGCTTCCGCTGCGCGCAAAGACCGCAGCGAGCGTGCCGTCGCTGGCGCGCACCACGTTGGTTCCCTCGATCGCGGCCAGCAGCTTCGGCCGGGGCAACCCTCCATCGGTCAGTACCCAGACCCGCTCCATGCGGTCCATGTCCTTGCCCTGCGCCACACGCAGCTGGCGCATGAAGTACAGCTTGCGCTCGCAGTATGCGTCGCAGGCGGCGGTGTCGAACTGCAGCATTACCCACTTCCCGCGCAGGCTCGCAAGCGAGAACGGCTTGCCGTTCAGCCCCACAAGCCCGGCGTCGGGCACTTGCCGCGGCGGCTGCACAAGCTCGCCGTAGTTGCCGGTGCTCCCCGGGGTCCAGTGCAGCCAGTACGCGGTCCAGGCAAGCGCGAACGGAAGCGCGAAGAACAGCCCGATCAGCGCCAGCTTCAGGCGCGCGCGCGTGACACCCTCAGGAGCCACGGCGGCGTCCCTCGCGATAGGAATGAACCACGAATAGCACCAGCGCAAGCGCCGCGAACAGGTACCACTGGAGCGCGTAGCTCTCGTTGCGCTCGGCGCCGTAGTCGGGGCGCGGCCAGTCGCGCACCAGTCCGTCCGGCGTGTCGGAGCGCTGCTCGATCACCAGCGGCAACAGCGCAAGGCCGCTCACCCGGCTGAATTCCCCCAGCTCGAGGTTCTGCTGTACCCGCCCCTGCGGCTTGCGCGCGAACGGCTCGAACGCGTGCGGCAGCCGGGTCAGCGCCAGGCCTTCGATGCGCTGCTCGCCGCCCGGCGTGGGGACTTGCGGCAGGACATCCCGTCGCGGACCGGCCGGCGCCCAACCGCGATCGACCATCACGTGCAGCGTCCCGCCGGTGATCCGCAACGGCGTCACCACTTCGTAGCCGATGCGGCCCTGATGGATCTTGTTGTCGAGAAAGACGGTATGCGCAGGCACGAACTCGCCCTGTGCGACCACGCGCCGCAAGGCGAATTCCGCTGCCTGGACCTGGCGTGCAGGCAACTTGAGCGGCGGCGCGGCGAGCGCCGCGTCGACCTTCGCCGCGAGCGCGCGCTTTTCCTGCGCCCGATGCGTCTGCCAGTTGCCGAGCGCGATGAACGCCGCGCAGCCGGCTGCAGCGAGCGCTGCGCCCCACCAGGTCGGACGGAAATTCTTCTGGCTGATCATGCTGTGTACGCGTAGAAGCAGGGCCACGTATCCTTTAAACTCCCCCCTCCATGCGCTACTTCGTCATCGCCGTGCTCGTACTGATCGTCGCCAGTCTCGGGTCCGCGCTGTTCTTCGTGTTTCATGACCAGAGCGGCTCGAACCGCGCCATCAAGGCGCTCGCGATCCGGGTGGGGCTGTCGATCCTGCTGTTTCTGTTTCTGATGGCGGGATTCTATTTCGGTTTCATTCCCGGCCGCCTGAGCTGAGCGGCAGGCCCAAAAAAAGACGCCGCACCCTGTGCGGCGTATCGAGCTTCCCCTCCGGGGCGCTACGCGGGCGCCTTCTCCTCCTGGTTGTCTGATTCGCGTTCGCCTAGAGCCAGTAGACGAAGATAAACAATCCCAGCCAGACCACGTCCACGAAGTGCCAATACCAGGCGACGGCCTCGAACGCGAAATGGTGGTCGGGCTTGAAGTGACCCTTCAGGCAGCGCACCAGGATCACGGTCAGCATGATCGCGCCCAGCGTCACGTGGAAGCCGTGGAAACCGGTAAGCATGAAGAACGTCGAGCCGTACACCCCGGTCGTCAGCTTCAGGTTGAGCGAATGGTAGGCATGGCCGTATTCGGTCGCCTGGAACGAGAGGAACAGCACCCCGAGCGCCACGGTAAAGAACAGGAACAGGCTCAGCATCCCGCGCTTGTTCTCCTTCAGCGCCCAGTGCGCGATCGTCACCGTCACCCCCGACGACAGCAGGAGCAGCGTATTGACCGCGGGCAGGCCCCAGGCCTCCATCGGCGAGAATTTCTCGGTGAACGCTGGCCCGGCCGACGGCCAGTGGGCGGTGAAATTGGGCCACAGCAGCGCCTGGCTCTGCAGGCTCGCGAGATCCGGCACGGACAGCACGCGCGTGTAGAACAGCGCCCCGAAGAATCCGGCGAAGAACATGACTTCCGAAAAGATGAACCAGCTCATCCCCCAGCGGAACGAAACGTCCTCCCACTTGCCGTACTTGCCCGACTCGGATTCGCCGATCACGGCGCCGAACCAGCGGAACAGCATGTACAGGAGGATCATGAAGCCGAGCGCGATCGAGACCCATCCGCCGTGGTGGGAATTGAAAACGAACACCGCGCCGACCGCCATGCAGAACAGCGCGATCGAGCCCATGATCGGCCAGGGCATCGGCTGCGGCACGTAATAGTGCTGTCGCGGGTTGGTGGTAGCGGTCTGCGCCATGTTGCGATCTCCCTGCTTTCTATTTTCCGATTGTTTTCAACTCACCACGATCCGAACGATCACGATCAGCGTAACGACGAACAACGCCGCGAACACGACGCCGGCGATGATCAGATAGACCGGATTCAAGGGTTGCGTCTGGCGCTCGTGGTCCGCCTTGCGGCGCACGCCCATCGCGCCGAACAGCACTGTCTTTACCACCTCCAGCAGGCCGGGGCGCATCGCGTCGCTCATCTCATCGGCCAAACAGCCAGAACTTGACGATGATGCCGAGAAAGAACATGAGGGCGATCGTGGCGAGAATCAGGCCTGTCCTGGCGTTGCGGCTCATCGGCTCCCTACTTGAGCACCGGCGGCGTCTCGAATGAATGGTACGGCGCGGGGGTCGGCAAGTGCGTCCACTCGAGCGAGTCGGCGCCCTCCCAGGGCATCTCGGGGGCCTTTTTGCCGCTGCGGATGGTCTTGATCACGATGTACAGGAACAGCAGCTGCGTCAGGCCGAAGCCGAAGGCGCCGATCGAAGAGATCTGGTTCCAGGTCTCGAATTGCAGCGGATAGTCCGGAATCCGCCGCGGCATTCCCGCCAGGCCCAGGAAATGCTGTACGAAGAAGATCATGTTGAAGAAGATCATCGACAGCCAGAAATGCCACTTGCCGAGGGTCTCGTCGTACATCTTCCCGGTCCACTTCGGCAGCCAGAAGTAGATTCCCGCGAATGCCGAGAACAGCGCTCCCGCCACCATCACATAGTGAAAGTGCGCTACCACGTAGTAGGTGTCCTGCAATTGGATGTCGACCGGCACCAGCGACAGAACCAGGCCGGAGAATCCGCCCATGGTAAATAGGAACAGGAAGCCGATCGCGAACAGCATCGGCGTTTCGAAAGTCAGCGACCCCTTCCACATGGTCGCGACCCAGTTGAACACTTTCACCCCGGTGGGGATCGCGATCAGGGTCGTCGAGTACATGAAGAACAGCTGCCCGGTCACCGGCATGCCGGTGGTGTACATGTGGTGCGCCCAGACGATAAACGACAGGATCGCGATCGCCGAGGTTGCGTACACCATCGACGCGTAGCCGAACAGAGGCTTGCGCGAGAACGCCGGGATGACCTGCGAGATCACGCCGAAGGCGGGCAGCGCGATGATGTAGACCTCCGGATGGCCGAAGAACCAGAAGATGTGCTGGTAAAGCACCGGGTCTCCGCCGCCGGCGGCGTTGAAGAAGGACGTGCCGAAATGGCGGTCGGTGAGCGTCATCGTCACCGCGCCGGCCAGCACCGGCATTGCGGCGACCAGCAGGTAGGCGGTGATCAGCCAGGTCCAGCAGAACATCGGCATCTTCATAAGCGTCATGCCGGGCGCGCGCATGTTGAGGATCGTGGTGATGATGTTGATCGATCCCATGATCGAGCTCATGCCGAGCAGGTGAATGGCGAAGATCGTAAAGTCCATCCCCATGCCCTGCTGCACGGTGAGCGGCGCATACATGGTCCAGCCCACTTCCGGGGCGCCGCCGGGCATGAAGAACGACAGCAGCAGCAGCGAAGCGGCGAACGGCAGGATCCAGAACGACCAGTTGTTCATGCGCGCGAACGCCATGTCCGGCGCGCCGATTTGCATCGGGATCAGCCAGTTCGCGAAGCCCACGAACGCCGGCATGATCGCGCCGAACACCATGATCAGGCCGTGCATGGTGGTCAGCTGATTGAAGAATTCGGGGTTGACGATCTGCAGCCCGGGCTCGAACAACTCGGCGCGGATCACCATCGCCATCGTGCCGCCGGTCAGGAACATGATGAAGCTGAACCACAGGTACAGCGTGCCGATGTCCTTGTGGTTGGTGGTCGTGATCCAGCGCATGATGCCGCTGTAGCCGCCGTGATGGTCGTGGTGCCCGTGCTCTTGCGCGTGGCCGTGGGTGTCGAGAACTGCGCTCATCGATGTTCTCCTGGAGCTTGGATTCGAGATCTTACTGCCTGGCAGCCTTGACTTCGGCGGGCTGAATCGCGTCGCCGGTCTTGTTGCCCCAGGAATTGCGTTCGTAGGTGATGACCGCGGCGATCTCCACGTCGGAGAGCTGCTTGCCGAATGCGGCCATCGCGGTGCCCGGCTTGCCGTTCAGCACGCGCTCGATGTGCGCCGCTTTCGGCCCGTTGACGATCTTTGAGCCGTCCAGTGCCGGGAACGTCGGCGGCAGGCCCTTGCCGTTGGCCTGGTGGCATGCCACGCAGTTCGTCGCGTAGACCTTGGCGCCGCGCGCCTTGAGCTCATCCAGCGTCCAGGTCTTGTTCGCCTCGTCGGCTGCGGCGGTGCCGCCCTTTTGCTGCTCGGCCACCCAAGCGGCGTACTGCGGCTCGGTCACCGCTTTGACCACGATGGGCATGAAGCCGTGGTTCTTGCCGCAAAGCTCCGCGCACTGGCCGCGGTAGGTGCCGGGCTTGTCCGCCGTGAACCACGTGTCCCTGAGGATCCCCGGAATGGCGTCCTGCTTGACGCCGAACGCCGGCACCCACCACGAGTGAATCACGTCGGCCGCGGTAGTGATGATGCGCACCTTCTTGTCGACCGGCACGACCAGCGGGTGGTCGACTTCAAGCAGATAGTTCACGTCCTTGGGCGCCTTGCCGTCGATTTGCTCCTGCGGGGTCGCCAGCGTGGAAAGGAAGCTGATGCCCGCGCCCTCGCCCTTGAGGTAGTCGTAACCCCATTTCCACTGGTAGCCGGTGGCCTTGATCGTGAGGTCGGGGTTCGAGGTGTCTTTCTGTGCGATCACCACCTTGGTCACCGGCACCACGATGGCGATCAGGATGATCGCCGGAATCACGGTCCAGAGGATCTCGACCGTCACGTTCTCGTGGAACTGCGCAGCCTTGTGCCCCTTCGACTTGCGGTGGGCGTAGATCGACCAGAACATGAAGCTGAATACGCCGACGAAGATCACGGTCACCAGCAACATCACGTACTCGTGCACGCTGTGGATGTCCGCCGCGATCGGCGAGGCCGGCGGCTGCAGATTCCACTCGGCGGCCATCGCCGTGCCGGAAAGCGCCGCCCCGGCCAGTACTGCCGTCCACCGCGCGACTTTTTTCAGGACCGCGACGCAGCGCGTTCCCGGGGGTGCCGACTTGCTTGCCATTGTTGCCCTTTCCTGATTCAGATCCGCAATCTCTTTTTCAGCTCGGCCGCGAACTCCACGCGCGCCTCGGGGTCGAGGTGGCGGCCGACTTCAACATCCCTGCCTGGCGCGCGCAACAGCACGCGCGCACCGTAGCCTTCATCCTTCTCGAGCCGCAGCCTCGCGACTCGCGGGTCCAGCACGTAGCGGTCAACCCGGTCCGCCTCCGAAATCTCGACCGTCAGGCGACCGTTCGAGACCTCGATCCGCTCGAAATCCGTCGCGTGCCGCGCAGTGACCACGAACGCCGCGCTGAGCGCGAGCACTTCGAGCCCGGCGAACGGCAGTATCAGCCATGCTCCCGCGAGCGCGAATCCCGTGGCGATGCCGACCGAGGCGAGCGCAAGCAGTCCAAACACCCGCAACATGCCTCCCGGGGAAATCGAACAATTGCGCTTGAGCAGCAGGCTCGATCCGCTTGCCTGCTCCTCGAACACCAGCTCACGCCGCGGGAATTCGGTACTCGTCATGCTTCGGAACGCACTCGCATCGAATCGGGGTGGCCGAAGCCGCGGTAAATTACCACAGTCGCGCTGCCATAACAACACGAAAACCCGAGACAAATCCTCATCTTCGGCCGCGCCAGCGGGTCAACTTTTTTTATGGCGCGAAAGTTCGAGCCGCACCACCGCCGGCTCTCGGGCGGCCGCGCGCGGCGCGCCTTTCCAGGCGTGTGCGTAGACGACCTCGAAAGTCGCCGGCAGCCGATCGCCGCGCGTCTGCGCCCGTAGCGACGCCTGCAGC